>USFC01000007.1 GCA_900553865.1 uncultured Clostridium sp. | reverse complement strand
TTATAAAGAACACAAAGGACAAAAGTGACCCGTCCCCAAATGTCCTTTATGAAAGGAGAAAATAATGCCACGGACCAATGGGAGGACCAGGCAGAGGGCCTGGTAAAACAGTAGAAAAAGCAAAAGATTTTAAAGGAACAACTAAAAAACTATTAAATAATTATTTATCAAAATACAAATTAGCATTAGTAATAGTAATAATATTTGCTATTGGAAGTACAATATTTTCAATAGTAGGACCTAAAATATTAGGAAATGCCACAACAGAAATATTTAATGGATTAGTTAGTAAATTATCTGGTGGAAGCGGAATCGACTTTGGAAAAATAGCTGGAATTCTACTTACATTACTTGCTTTATATGGATTAAGTGCATTATTTTCACTTATCCAAGGATTTACAATGACAGGTATAGCACAAAAACTAACATATAAAATGCGTAATGATTTAGCCAAAAAAATAAACAAATTACCTATGCATTATTTTGACAAAAAAACAAAAGGAGAAGTATTATCTATAATAACAAACGATATAGATATACTTTCTCAAAACTTAAATCAAAGTATTACACAAATTATAACTTCAATATGTACGCTAATTGGTGTGTTAATAATGATGTTTTCAATAAGTTGGGAAATGACACTTGTTTCACTATTAATCTTACCAGTTACTGTATTTATAGTAAAAAATGTAGTGGGAAAATCACAAAAATACTTTAAGAAGCAACAAGATTATTTAGGTCATGTAAATGGTCAAGTAGAAGAAATATATGGTGGACACACAATAGTAAAAGCATTTAATGGCGAAAATGAAGCAATAAAAGAATTTAGCAAAGCAAACAAAGAATTGTATCAATCAGCATGGAAATCTCAATTCTTATCAGGTTTAATATTTCCAATAATGAACTTTATAGGAAATATAGGATATGTAGCAGTTGCAATTTTAGGTGGATACTTAGCAATTCAAGGAAAAATTACAGTAGGAAACATACAATCATTTATACAATATAACAAACAATTTACACAGCCAATAAACCAAATAGCACAAGTATCTTCAATGTTACAAGCAATGGTAGCAGCTGCAGAAAGAGTATTTGAATTTTTAGAAGAAACAGAAGAAATAGAAGATGTAGAAAATCCAAAATCTACAGAAGGTTTAAAAGGAAATATCACATTTGACCATGTAAAATTTGGATATGATGAAGATAGAATAATAATAAATGACTTTAGTGCAAAAGTTAAAGATGGACAAAAAATTGCAATAGTAGGGCCAACAGGTGCCGGAAAAACAACAATGGTAAAATTGCTTATGAGATTTTATGATGTAAATAGTGGAGCAATTTTATTAGATGGAATAAATATAAAAGACTTCAAACGTGAAGATTTAAGAAAAATGTTTGGAATGGTACTTCAAGACACATGGTTATTTGGAGGAACTATAAAAGACAATATTCGTTATAGCAAGCCAGATGCAACAGATGCAGAAGTAATAGAAGCAGCAAAAGCAGCACATGTACATCATTTTATAAAAACACTTCCAAGTAGTTATGACATGGTACTAAATGAAGAATCAAGCAATGTATCTGCCGGTCAAAAACAATTATTAACAATAGCAAGAGTAATTTTAGCAAATCCAAAAATATTAATATTAGACGAAGCAACAAGTTCAATAGATACAAGAACAGAATTACAAATTCAAGCAGCAATGGATAACCTGATGAAAGGAAGAACAAGCTTCATAATTGCACATAGATTATCAACTATAAAAAATGCAGATTTAATTTTAGTTATGAACCATGGAGATATAGTAGAGCAAGGAACACATGAAGCACTTCTAGCAAAAGGTGGATTCTACGCAGACCTATACAATAGCCAATTTGAAGAGGTAGAAGAATAAAGGACATTTGGGGACGGGTCACATTTGTCCTTTACATAATTGAAACAATAAAAATATCTATTACAAGGAGAATGTTAATGGAAAAGCATGTAACAGAATTTTTGATAGAAATGTTAAACCAGCAATATGGAGAAGAAATAACAAGTAAAATATTAGAAGGTTACTTAAAAAAAAGAATGGTAACTTTTAGAGTAAATACTTTAAAAACAAGTATAGAAAAAGTAGAAGAAGTACTAAAAAATAATAATATAGAATTTGAAAAAGTTTCTTGGAGTGATGTTGCATATATAGTAAAAAATGTAAGAGAAGATACTTTAAAAGAATTAGAAGTTTATAAAAAAGGTGAAATTTATCTTCAAAGTTTATCTTCAATGTTACCACCTATAGTACTAGAACCAAAAGAAAACACGGATATTTTAGATATGTGTGCAGCACCAGGTGGAAAAACTACAGAGCTTGCTAGTTTAACAAACAATAATGCAAATATAACAGCATGTGAGCTAAACAAAATAAGAATAGAAAAGCTAAAATACAACATAGAAAAACAAGGAGCAACATCTGTATATATAATGCAAGAAGATGGCAGAAAAATAAACGATTTCTTCTCATTTGATAACATACTTTTAGACGCACCATGTAGTGGTAGTGGAACCTTAAATGTTGAAAATGTAAATTTAGAAAAAACATTTACAGAAAAACTATTAGAAAAATCACAAAAAGCACAATTAGAATTGTTAAGCAAAGCAGTAAAAATATTAAAACAAGGTCAAGAAATGGTATATTCAACATGCTCTATTTTAAGCAAAGAAAATGAAGAGATAGTAAGCAAAATACTAAAAAATAATAAAGTAGAAATAGTACCAATAGAATTTAAAGGAAAAGAAGAATTACCATTATTACCAACCAAAATAGCTGGAACACTTTGCGTAATGCCAACTAAGCTTTACGAAGGTTTCTTTATAGCAAAAATAAGAAAAAAGTAACAATTAGGGACAGTCCCCAATTGCTACTTTTTCTCAATTTGTGACAACCACTATAAAAATTGTAGAAGTACTGAAGAATCAGTAAATCTACGATTTTTATAATGCAATTTTATCAGAATTAGTAATCCTAAATCTGTATCATCTTTTTCCTTATTTTTTTCTATTATATCTATGAATTTTTTTGGATTGTTGGTATAATATTTATCAAAGATGGTTTTCAGTTTTGGATTGCTTTTTAGAACAAACGAGTTTCTTAAGGCTCCAGGTTTGAAGATAAGTGTTTTAAGATAATGGCGAATATCAGCACTTATCTTCTTGTTTCCATCTATTCTTTTTATGTTCACATACAAGTTCATTTCTAAAACAACTGTTGAATAGCTTAATGGAAAACCTTGTTTTTTTAGCAATTCATAAATTTGATGTTTTGTTAATGCATGTTTATTTGTTCCAAGGACTTTAATCTCTTTTTTCTTCATCTTCTAAAATTTTTTCTAATGCATTTAAAAATTCAGGAGTTACTTTTCTTCTAACTCTATTTTCCGAATTATATTTAGGAGCAGAAGTTATATTTTCTTGTAGTTGCTTAATTTTTTTTGAATCATTTGTTTCATTTAAGTTTAAAATATTCTCTTTATATTGATTCCAATATTTATTAACAGTTTTTTTATCTATGCCTAAAGCTCTACCAACTGCTCTATTATATAGTAATGGAAAACTACCAGAAAATATAAAAGTAAGATGTTGTGATTTTAAATTATTAGAAAAGAAGTGTATTGAGTATAATAAATAAAAATTTTACCACATATTCACATTATGTAAAATGAAGACATATTATGTAGTGTGAGGTGAAAAAAGTGGATTGGTTTGAAAATTTAAGTCCAGTAATTCAAGCGTTACTAGCCTGTACATTTACATGGGGAGTAACAGCACTGGGAGCCTTGGTAGTTTGCTTTTTTAAAGAAATGAATACAAAAGTATTAAATACAACTTTAGGTTTTAGTGCGGGAGTAATGATTGCAGCATCTTTTTGGTCACTAATTGCACCTTCAATAGAGCTTTCAGCCCAATTGGGCTACATAGAATGGATTTTACCAGCAGTAGGCTTTATAATTGGAGGACTATTTGTACTATTTTCTGACAAATTTTTAGATAAAGCTTTAAAGGGAAAGGAAAACTTAAAAGAAAAATCATCACTAAAGAGATGTATTCTTTTAATAGCTGCTATAACAATACACAATATACCAGAAGGAATGTCAGTTGGTGTAGCGTTTGGTGGAATAGCAAGTGGAGTGCCGGGAATGACTTTAATAGGAGCTGTTATGCTAGCACTTGGAATAGGAATACAAAATTTCCCAG
The DNA here is from genome assembly GCA_900553865.1 of uncultured Clostridium sp. Classification (GTDB taxonomy): domain Bacteria; phylum Bacillota; class Clostridia; order TANB77; family CAG-508; genus UMGS1663. Next base: position 28,466 of record USFC01000007.1, on the reverse strand, counting down.
AAGGAGCAGCAGTATCATTACCTTTAAGAACACAAGGATATTCAAGGGTTAAAAGTTTTATGATAGGTCAGGCTTCAGCATTAGTAGAGCCAATAGCAGCTGTAATAGGAGCTATACTGGTTTTATATATACGAAGTATGTTACCATTTTTATTAGCTTTTGCAGCAGGCTCAATGTTAGTAGTTGTTGCAAGAGAGCTGCTTCCAGAATCGGTAAAAGAACATAAAAATTTGGCTACAATAGGCTTAATATGTGGGTTTGTACTAATGATGGTATTAGATGTTGCTATTGGATAAAATTAAATAAAAAATAAAAAGCTAAAAGTATGGAAAACTTTTAGCTTTTATGTTATAGTGAGGCTAGAAAAATAAAAGGAGAAAAAATATGCTAAAACTAAAAGATGTATCAAAGTTTTATTACAACAAGGGTATGATTTCAACAGGCTTTACAAAAATAAATTTAGAACTAAAAATAGGTGAATTTGTAGCAATTACAGGAGAATCAGGAAGCGGAAAAAGTACACTTTTAAATGTGCTTTCAGGGCTAGACAGTTATGAAGAAGGGGAAATGTACATAAATGGCAAGGAAACTAGCCATTATACAGAAAAGGATTTTGAAGATTACAGAAGAAAATATATAGCAAATATTTTTCAAAGTTTTAATTTAATAAATAGTTATACTGTATATCAAAATGTAGAATTAGTACTTTTACTAAATGGATATAAAAAGAAACAAGTAAAGCAAAAAGTATTGGATATGATAGAGAAAGTAGGACTTACAGAGTTCAAAAACACAAAAGTTTCTAAGCTTTCAGGAGGTCAAAAGCAGCGAGTGGCGATAGCAAGAGCAATGGTAAAAGAAACACCAATTATTGTTGCAGATGAACCAACTGGAAATTTAGATGCAAACTCTGCAAAAGATGTAATTGAGCTACTTAAAAAAGTTGCAAAAGATAGGCTGGTAATAGTTGTAACGCACAATGTGGAGCAAATAGAACAATATGCTACAAGAATTATAAAAATGCATGATGGAAAAATTATAGAGAACAAAGAAATAAAGAAAATAGAAGAACCAGAGCATATAGAAGAAAGCAAATATAATAGAATAACAGTAGCAAATTTACTAAGACTAGGAATAAGAAATACTTTTAATATATTGCCTAAATTTTTGCTACTATTTGCAGTATTTTTATTTGTAACAGTTGCACTACTTAGTGAATATGCAAGTTTTAAACAAACAGAATATGAGGCAGGAAAAATAGGATATAACTACTATTTTAGAGATTTGTCTTCAAATAGGATAATTATAAAAAAACAAGATAAAACAGCTTTTACCTCAGAAGACTATGCAAAAATAGAAGAAGTAGAGAATGTAAATTACATAGAAAGAAATGATTTATTATTAGATACAGCAATAAATTTAGAATGTGATGACTTATATTTTTATGGAAAATTAACAGGATATAAACGTTATAACGGAACATTAACAGCTGGAAGAATGCCACAAGAAGATAATGAAATTATTATGAAAATTCCAGATGACTACTACTATGTTCAAAATAATATGGAAGATGTATTAGAAAAAGAATTTGCAATAAGAAAAGACAATGGAAGCGATGGACAGAAATTTAAATTAAGAATAGTTGGAATAGAAACATATAAAGTAAGTAATTTATTCTATTATGGTCCAGATACAACCTTTTATGCAAGTGATGCAGTTTTAAATAAAATGAGAAAGGGGATAAATGAAAATTATAGTACAGTAAGAACACTATTTGAAGGAAAATATTATAAGAGTGAATGGACTCCATACTTTAAAGTTCTGCCAAGTGACAGAGTAGCAGCAGGAACAGCATTAGTAAGTGAAGATGTAAATTATTTATGCAAAAATAATAGAGCAAAAGGAAAAAGCTTAAAGGTAGAGATAGAAAATATATATTACAAAGACGAACTAAATTTAACAGTTTCAGGAATATATACTAAAAATTCATTTACAAGATTAACAGGCTATAAAGAATATGAAAGTTATAAAGGTGCTGTGTTTGTTAATGAAGATGAATATTATAGCTTATTTAATAAAGAGCCATATCAATCTTCAGTTTTTACTGAAAGTGAAGAAAACGTTAAAGAAGTAATAAATAGTTTACAAAGCTTAGGAATAAATGCAAAATCTATTAAAGACTTTAAAATTACACAAGGACAAGAAACTTTACAAGTTATAAAAATATTGAAATTATTAATAACAGCAATACTAATTTTAGCATTATTCTTTATTTCATATTTTGTTATAAGAATTATACTAAAATCTAGAAACATATATTTTACAACTTTAAGAATGCTTGGAGCTACTACAAAAAATGTTAAAAAGATATTAGATATAGAATTATTTATAAATTCAAGTTTGGCATATTTAACTTGTATGGTATTTATAGTACTTAACCAATACAAAATTATAAATGTGGAATTTGTGCAAGACTTAATAAAATTCTTAAGTTTAAGAGAATACATTGTTATATACGCTATTCTAATTATAATGTCTGTGCTAATTTCAAGAAGAGTATCAGCGAAAATCTTCAAAAAATCAGCCATAAAAACATATAATGAGGAGGTGTAAGGCAATGATAAAAATAGAAAAAGCAAATAAATATTTTAATAAAGGAAAGAAAAACCAGATTCATGTTATAAACAACACAACACTCGAATTTGAAAAAACAGGATTAGTTGCCTTACTTGGACATTCTGGAAGCGGAAAGACTACACTTTTAAATAGTATAGGCGGATTAGATAAAATAAATAAAGGAAAAATCTATATTAATGGTCAAAAAATAACCAAAAGAACCAGTCACAAAGTTGACAAAATAAGAAATTTAAATATAGGTTATATATTTCAAGATTACAAATTGTTAGAAAACATGACAGTTTTCGACAATGTTGCAATTGTGCTAAAAATGATAGGAATAAAAGACAAAAAAGAAATAAAGAAAAGAGTAGACTATGTATTAGAAAGCGTAAATATGTACCGCTATAGAAATAGGCTTGCAAGTATGCTTTCAGGAGGAGAAAGGCAAAGAGTAGGAATAGCAAGAGCAATTGTCAAAAATCCAAATATAATTATAGCAGATGAGCCAACAGGAAATTTGGATAGTAAAAATTCATTAGAAATAATGAATATAATAAAAGCAATTTCAAAAGATAAATTAGTCATTTTAGTAACACATGAAGTTGAACTTGCTAAATTTTATGCCTCAAGAATAATAGAAATAGTAGACGGAAAAGTAGAAAAAGACTATGAAAACACAGAGGAAAAAGATTTAGATTATAGATTAGATAATAAAATTTATTTAAAGGACTTTGAAAAAATTGAGAACTTTAAACAAGACAACATAAATTTAGATATATATAAAGAAAATGAAGATTCTTTAAACTTAAAAATTGTAATAAAAAATGGAAATATATATATTAAGTCAAAGGACAAAAAAGTAGAAGTTATAGATGAAAATTCAATAGTAGAATTGGTAGATGACCACTATAAAAAAATAGATAAAACAATATTTGAACAATATAAGTACAATTTAGATAAAATAGCAAACAAAAATATAAAACCAAAATACAGCTCTATCTATAGCTTTCCAAGGTCAATAATAAATGGAGTTAAAAGAATAATAAACTACTCAACTTTAAAGAAAATTTTACTACTTGGCTTTTTCATATCTGCAATGTTTGTTTTATATGCAATTAGCAATATTGCAGGAACACTAAACACAAAAGACGAAGATTTTATAAGTAGAAATAAAAATTACTTAGAAGTAAAAATTCCAAAATTAAATGTGGAAGAGTTTTCAAAATATGAACAAAGCGAAAATGTAAACTACATTTTTCCGGGAGATAGTATGGTTACATTTGCAATAAAATTTGACGAATATTACCAAACCAGTAAATTAGACGGAGAGCTAACAGGGTCACTTTCATCAATAAATATGATAAATCAAAGTGATATTATAGAAGGCAGACTTCCACAAAATGAACAAGAAATAGTAATAGATAGAATGACTGTAGATAAAATGTTAAAGAACAATACAGGAATAGCACATGCAGGAATAAAAAGTGCTGACCAATTGTTAGGAAAAAAGGTAACAATTCCAAACCTAAAAAGTTTTGAAATAGTAGGAATAGTAGACTTAAAAAGTCCATCAATTTATACAAATGAATCAGCTTTTAATAATTTGCTATGCAATAGCCAAAAATCTGATAATATGGCAGGAATAGTATTTGATACTCAAAATCAAGAAGAAAATATACTAAACTATGAATTAAAGCTAGATACAATTACACTAAAAAAAGGTAGACTTCCAGAAAATGACTACGAAGTAATAGTAAATGTAAGTAATGAAAGTAGCATGAAATTAAATAAAAAAATAAAAGAAAAAGTAAATGATACAGAGCTTACAGTAGTAGGATATTATGATTCAGAAACAAATGAAAATAATTATTTGGTAAATGCAAATACAGCTAAATATAAATTAATTACTGAAAGTCAAAACCTTGTAATATGCCCAAAAGACGAGGCAAAAGTAACTAGCGAATTTGATGAAAAATATAATTTATTAGTAGAAAATACATACGAAAATAATAAAAAAACATATTTAAAAGAACAAAGTTCTTCAAGAAAAAGTGCAATTATATTTGCTGGAATAATACTTGCAATATCATTAGTAGAAATATATTTAATGATGAGGTCATCCTTCTTGTCAAGAATAAAAGAGGTAGGTATCTTAAGAGCAATAGGAATAAAGAAAAGCGATATATACAAAATGTTTGTAGGAGAAACAATAGCAATAACTACCTGTATAAGCATGCCAGGAATAGCATTTATGGCATATATAATAAAATGTTTAACACAAATAAGCTATGTAGGCAAAATGTTTGTATTAAACTTTAATGTAATAGCTACAAGTGTAGTGCTAATGTATGTTTTCAACATCTTAGTTGGTTTATTACCACTATTTAAAGTTTTAAGAAAAACACCAGCACAAATATTATCAAGGCACGATATAGAATAAACTGGTGATGACGCAATGGGGACGTTTCTTTTTGCGTCATCTGTTTTTTTTGATCCGTCCCCAAAAACACAAAGCAAACATATTAAATAGTAGCTTCAATTATACTGGAATAGGAGTAAAGAAGGCTCAAAATATGGCAAAATTTATGTTCAAATGTTTATAGGAAAATAAAAATTATAAAAATATTTCCATTAAAACTATTGAAAAAGCAAATAAAAAATGTTAAGATATTAAACGAAAGTTAAATATTAGTAAAGACAATGAAAAGGACAACACAAATAAAAAAAGCCTTAAGAGAGCTAGATACTTGGTGAAATTCTAGTAGAAACTAATTTATTTGTTATCACCTTTTAGTTTTTAAACTGAAATTTGAAAAAAGATTAAGTTTAAACGTAATTCTCTGCGTTAAAGAAAAATAAGTGGAAAGTAAATTTATTTATTTTCAATTTAGGTGGTACCACGGAAAATTCAAACTCTATTTCGTCCTATATAGGATGAAATAGAGTTTTTTGATATTTCTCAATTAGGGACAGTCCCCAATTGGGAAAAAGTAGCAATTTGGGACAATGTTTAATAAAGAAAGGTGGGAAAAGTAGTGCGAGAACTAAAAATAAAAGGAATATACAAGCACTTCAAAGGTGACTATTATTTAGTAGAAGATGTTGCAAGACATTCAGAAACAAAAGAAGAAATGGTTGTATATAGAAGACTATATGGAGATGGTGATTTATGGGTGAGACCAAAAGATATGTTTTTATCAGAGGTTGACCACGAAAAATATCCAAATGTAAAACAAAAGTATAGAATGGAACTACAAGAAATAAAAAGCGTAGCGCAAAATTTTAAAAAGTAAATGTACCAAAAGGGACAGATTAACAAAAAGAAAACCTCCTTAAAGGAGTGCTTTTAGGTAAAGGAGTGTCCCAAGTGTTCCGAAATCGGAACGAAAAGGACCGTCCCTAGTGTTCAGAAAGGAGAAATTAAAAAATGTATAAGAAAGTTGAACTTAAAGAAAATGGATTTGTTGGATTGGAACATGAAGTAAAAGATTTATGGGATAAAAAAGATATTATCCATAAAAATTTTGCTATTAATGAAGGTAAAAGATATTTTACTTTTTATGATGGACCACCAACAGCTAATGGAAAACCACATGTTGGCCATATTTTAACAAGGGTTATGAAAGATATTATCCCAAGGTATAAAGTTATGAAGGGGTACAATGTAATTCGTAAAGCTGGTTGGGATACTCATGGTCTTCCAGTTGAACTTGAAGTTGAGAAAAAACTTGGAATTTCAGGAAAACAACAAATTGAAGATTATGGTGTTGAAAAATTCATAGGAGAATGCAAAGACAGCGTATTTAAATATGTTTCTATGTGGGAAAAAATGACAAACCAAATTGGTTATTGGGTAGATATGGAAAATCCATATGTTACATATCATGATGATTATATAGAATCTGAATGGTGGGCTTTAAAACAAATGTGGGATAAAGGTCTTTTATATCAAGGACATAAAGTTATGCCATATTGTCCAAGATGTGGAACAGCTCTTTCTTCACACGAAGTTGCACAAGGTTACAAAGATGTACAAGATTTAACATGTACATGTAAATTTAAAGTAGAAGGAGAGAAAAATGTTTATTTCTTAGCATGGACAACAACTCCATGGACATTACCTTCTAACTTAGCACTTTGCGTAAATAAAGCATACACATATGCTTATGTAAAAGTTGAAAGACCAGTTATAGATGGAAAAATGCAAGAAGAAGGAACAGAAGAAATCTACATTTTAGCTAAAGATTTAATAGGAGCAGTTTTAAAAGATATTCCATACGAAATAGTAAAAGAAGTAAAAGGTTCTGAACTATTAGGAATGAAATATGAACAATTAATGCCATTTGCAAAACCAGAAGGAAAAGCATTTGTTGTAATTCATGGTGACTATGTAACTTTAACAGATGGTACTGGTATAGTTCATATTGCACCAGCTTATGGTGAAGACGATAGCTTTGTTTCAAAACAAAATGGTATTGCATTTGTAAACTTAGTAGATAAAGAAGGAAAATTCGTACCAGAGGTTGAACCATGGGCAGGAAGATTTGTTAAAACTTGTGATAAAGATGTATGCATTTGGCTTGCTAAACAAAATAAATTATTTAGCTCTGCTAAACATACACACAGCTATCCACATTGTTGGAGATGTGATACACCACTTCTATATTATCCAAAAGAGAGCTGGTTTGTAAAAATGACAGCAGTTAGAGATAAGTTATTAGAAAACAACAACAAAATCAACTGGATGCCAGATACAATTAGAACAGGTCGTTTTGGAAAATTCTTAGAGAATGTTATAGACTGGGGTATTTCAAGAGATAGATATTGGGGAACACCACTTCCAGTATGGCGTTGTGAATGTGGCCATATGGAATGTATAGGTTCTAGAAAAGAATTAGAAGAAAAAGGTATAAACGTACCAGAAAATGTAGAACTACATAAACCTTATTTAGATCCAATTCATTTAAGATGCCCAGAATGTGGTGGAGAAATGGTAAGAGAAAAAGAAGTTATAGACTGCTGGTTCGATTCAGGCTCTATGCCTTTTGCACAATTACATTATCCATTTGAAAATAAAGAATTGTTTGAAGCAAACTTCCCAGCTCAATTTATATCAGAGGCTGTTGACCAAACTAGAGGATGGTTCTATACATTACTTGCAATTTCAACATGTATATTTGATACAAATCCATTTGAAAATTGTATAGTATTAGGACACGTTTTAGACAGCAAAGGTTTAAAAATGTCTAAACATTTAGGAAATGTTGTAGACCCATTTGAAGTATTAGATTCAGTAGGAGCAGATGCTACAAGATGGCATTTCTATACATCTTCAGCACCTTGGCTACCAACAAGATTTTCTATAAAAGATGTAGAAGAAACACAAAGAAAATTCTTATCTACATTATGGAATGTTTACTCATTCTATGTACTTTATGCAGAAATAGACAAATTCAATCCATTAGAATATGCAGATTTCAAATCAGAAAATGTAATGGATAAATGGATAATTTCTAAATTAAATACATTAATAAAAGATATAGAAGAAAAATTAGATAAATATGATATAACAAATGCTGCAATAGAAATAGAAGAATTTACAGACAATTTATCTAACTGGTATGTACGTAGAAACAGAGAAAGGTATTGGAGTGAAACTCTAACAGATGATAAAATAGGCGCATATGTAACACTATATAAAGTTTTAGTTACATTAAGCAAAGTAGCAGCACCATTTGTACCATTTATTACAGAAGAAATTTACCAAAATTTAGTAGTAAACTTAGACAAAAATGCTCCAGAAAGTATACATTTATGTACTTGGCCAGAAGCAGATGAAAGCATAATAGATAAAGATTTGGAAAAAGAAATGGATTTAGCATATACAATAGTAAAACTAGGAAGAAGTGCAAGAAATAGTGCAAATATTAAAAACAGACAACCACTTTCAGAAATGTTAATTTCAGTAAGTACACTTCCAAAATACTATGCAGACATTGTAAAAGATGAATTAAACATCAAGAAAGTAGAATTTGGAGCTCAAATGGCTGAATATGTTGATTTTGAAATTAAGCCAAATTTACCTGTATTAGGAAGAACTTATGGAAAATTAATACCACAAATAAAACAAGAAATTGCAAAGAAAAATCAAATGGAACTTGCACTAAAAATTCAAAAAGGTGAGGAAGAAACTATAATAATAGGAGAAGAAACAATAACTTTAAATAGCGAAAATCTTTTAATTACAATGCAAGGAAAAGAAGGATTTGCATTTGCAGGTGAAGGTGAAATTGGTGTTGTATTAGAAACTACAATTACTGAAGAACTAAAAGAAGAAGGTTATGTAAGAGAGATTTTATCTAAAGTACAAAACATGAGAAAAGATAGTGGATTTGAAGTATTAGATAGAATTAACCTTTATGTTGCTGGAAACGAAATGTTAGAAAATGTAATCAAAAAATTTGCAGAGCAAATTCAAAGAGATACTTTAGCAAATGAAATTATATATGGTGCAGAAAGAAACAATTACACAGAAACATCAATAAATGGTGAAAAACTTCAAATAGAAGTAGAAAAAGTATAAAAACAAAAGAGATTTCAAAATAAGAAAAATAGCTTATAATGAAATCTTTTTTTGGGCAATTTTTTAATAATAGAAAATAGAAGATTTTACATATATAAAAAATAAAATATAGAGCTTGTTTTTCAAACTATTATCATGTTATAATAAAGCATAAGGAAAATAATTGGAGGTACAAATGAGAAATAAAAATAGTTTTGTAAGAAATCTAATTTCAGTAATAATTTTAATATTGCTTTTAATTTTTGCGTATGTAATGTATCAAAAATACAATTTTAATGAATATGTGAAGGCAGAATATAAATCAGGAGTTTCTAAGTTTGAAAGAGATAGCACTCAAAAAGTAGGAAAGAGCAATAGCTATAAAATAGAAAATACAGATTACAATGATGCCATGTTTTTTAAAACTATAGATGTAACGCCAAATACACCATATAAGGTAACTTGTAAAATAAAAACGGAAGGTGTAAAAACTAGCAAAGAAAACACAGATGCAGGAGCACATATAAGCCTTAAAGATGAATTAGACAAGTCAGATAATGTGGTAGGTACCACAGACTGGACAGAAATTACTTTTTATTTTAATTCAAAAAATAGAGAGCAAGTTGACTTAGGCTTTAGGCTTGGCGGAAATGAAGATTCTTGCATAGGAACCGCATGGTTTACAGATTTTACACTAGAGTCTGGAATTAGAGATGAGAGCAACACTTGGAACTTTTTATGTTTAATGTTTGACAATATAGATGTAAGAGTAGAAAAAGACGGAACAAGTCAGAATATTAAATTAGCTTTAACACAAGTAGATAAAGATGATGTATCAGTTTGTATGCGAAGATTTAAATCTTCAATGCAAGAAATGAGCAACAATAAAATAAGAGTAAATTACGATATACAAGAAATATCAAGTCCAATAACTAAAATGTCATATGACGAAGAAAATGGATATTTTGTTTCAGGCTATGATATAAAAGAAATATTAGATTTATATATAAAACAAGGGAAATATGACCATATATTTGTGACCTTTAGAACAGGTGATATAAATAAAAAAAATGCATCAAATGCAAAAGACTGGATAGGCTTAGGTGCTATGGATTATAGAGGTTTAGGATTTTCAAATATTAGACTGCCAGATGATGATAGTAGCTACCTATATAAATATGATACACGAGTAAATACCTTTCCAGAAGAAGTTTTTATACATGAATTTTTACATACACTAGAAAGAAATACAGAAGAATATGGAATAGAAAGACCAGAGCTACATGATAATGAAAAATATGGATATGAAAACAAAAAATTAATAGGTTTAAAAGAATGGTATCAAGATTACATGAACAAAAACATAAATACATCTTCAGGTAAAATTGGGCTTCCAGCAGAAATATTTACTAAAAAGCCAGTAAAAGCAATGGACTTTGAATATACACATAAATTAGATTATCTAAAAGAACCAGAAAATATTATGGAAGAATTAAGTAATTTATTTACCAAAATAATAAACTTATTTAAAAGAGATGAACAACTAACACCAGCAGAAAATGAAGCATAAAACAAATAAAATATAGAACAAAAAAAGGAAGCGAGAGGAAAATGAAAGTATCAGATTTTGATTACGAATTACCACAAGAACTAATTGCACAAGTTCCAATAAAGGACAGAAGTGCATCACGCCTAATGGTACTAAACAGAGAAAATAAAACCATAGAAGATAAAATATTTAAAGATATAATAGATTATTTAAAGCCGGGAGATTGCTTAGTTAGAAATAACACAAAAGTAATACCAGCAAGATTATATGGAATAAAAGAAGAAACAGGAGTACATATTGAATTTTTATTATTAAAAAGAATAGAAGGAGATATCTGGGAAGTAATGGTACATCCAGGAAGAAGACTAAAAATAGGAACAAAAGTTATCTTTGGAGAGGGACTACTTAAAGCAGAAATTTTGGAAATGATGGAAGGCGGAAATAGAAAAGTAAAATTTGAATATGAAGGAATATTCAATGAAATATTAGATCAAATTGGTTTAATGCCACTACCACCATATATAAAAGAAAAATTAGATGACAAATCTAGATATCAAACAGTATATGCAAAATATGAAGGCTCAGCAGCAGCACCTACAGCAGGTCTTCATTTTACAGAAGAGCTGCTAGAAAAAATAAAGGAAAAAGGCATAGAAATTGCTAACGTAACACTTCATGTTGGAATAGGAACCTTTAGGCCAGTAAAAGTAGAAAACATAGAAGAACATGATATGCATAGTGAGCATTATTATATAAAACCAGAAGATGCAGAAAAGATAAACAATACAAAGAAAAATGGAGGAAGAATAATCGCAGTAGGAACCACCTCTTGTAGAGTACTAGAATCAGTAGCAGATGAAAATGGATTAGTAAAAGAAACAGAAGGAGATACAAGTATATTCATATATCCGGGATACAAATTTAAATGTATAGATTGTTTAATTACAAATTTCCATTTACCAGAATCAACTTTAATAATGCTAGTATCTGCATTAGCAGGAAAAGACTATATAATGAAAGCATATAAACACGCAGTAGAAGAAAAATATCGTTTTTTTAGCTTTGGAGATGCAATGTTTATTTGCTAAAAAAATAAATGTGGTTTTGCCACGGAAAGGAAAAAAATGAAACCAGCAATAACATACGAACTATTACACGAATGTAAACAAACAGGAGCAAGAAGAGGAGTAATACATACTCCTCATGGAGATATACAAACACCAATATTTATGCCAGTTGGAACACAAGCAACAGTTAAATCTTTAACGCCAGAAGAGCTAGAAAATGATGTGAAAGCACAAATAATTTTATCTAATACATATCATTTATATTTAAGACCAGGTCATGAACTAGTAAAAGAAGCAGGCGGACTTCATAATTTTATGAGATGGAATAAGCCAATATTAACAGACTGCGGAGGTTTTCAAGTTTTTAGCTTAAGTGATTTACGTACAATTTCAGAAGATGGTGTTGAATTTAAATCTCATTTAGATGGCAGTAAACATTTCTTTACACCAGAAAAAGTAATGGAAATAGAAGAAGCACTAGGTGCAGATATTATAATGTCATTTGACGAATGCTGTCCATATCCATCAACATATGAATACGCAAAAAATTCAATGGAAAGAACTACAAGATGGGCAATTCGTTGTAAAGAAGCCCATAAAAATACAGATACACAAGGGTTATTTGGAATTATACAAGGTGGATTTTACGAAGATCTAAGAAAGCAAAGCGTAGAAGACTTAATAAAATTAGATTTTCCAGGTTATGCTATAGGTGGAATAAGTGTAGGAGAACCCAAAGAAGAATTTTTAAAAATACTTAGGTATACTGCACCACTTATGCCAGAAAACAAACCACGTTACTTAATGGGAGTAGGAACACCAGACTACTTAATCGAAGCGGCAAAAGCTGGAATAGATATGTGTGACTGCGTACTTCCAACAAGAATTGCAAGAAATGGAACAGCAATGACTTGGAACGGAAAAGTAGTAGTAAGAAATGCAACCTATGAAAGAGATTTTACGCCATTAGACCCAGAATGTGACTGCTACACTTGCAAAAACTACACAAGAGCATATATTCGCCATTTAGTAAAAGCAAACGAAATATTAGGTGTTCGATTATTATCACTTCATAATTTAAGGTTCTTGACTAAATTAATGGAAAGAGTTAGAATAGAAATAGAAAATGATAATTTAGGAACATTTGCAGAAGAATTTTACAAAAAATATTATCATGAAGAGAAATAATTACAAAAGAAAATGGGGGAAAAAACTAGTATGGAAATTATAGGAACAAACCAAGAGGAAAAAGATAGAAAAACTAAAAAGACTATGAAACTTATAACAATAATAATTGTTATGCTTTTAGTAATTAGTATAATTTTATTTGTAACAATTTACTATTTAGAAGGACAACTTTTTAAATTTTACATAGATGACAAAAAAGTTTCATCAAAAAGTGATTTGTTTGTGTATGATGGAGATACAGTGTATGTTTCTTTAGAAGATATTGCTCCTATGATAGGATATAAATATTATAATAGTGGATACAAGCAATATACAGAAGATACTTCAAAAGGCTATTTGGAAGGAGAAAATGAAATTTGCACCTTTGAAAAAGATTCAAATGTAATTTACAAAACACCTGTAAACCAAGTAGACTATGAATATTTTACAATTGAAACACCTGTAAAAAGAATAAATCAAAAACTTTATATTACATCAGAAGGGCTTGACTTAGCTTGCAACTTACAAATAACAAGAAATAAAGAGCAAAATAAAATAACAATATATACATTACCATATTTAGCAAGTTATTACACCCAAAATTATAATATGTCAGCTGTATCAACAGATTTCAAAAATCAAAAAGCTTTGTTGTATGGATTAATGATAATTCAAAATGTAGAAAACACAGATAAAAGTAGTAACTCAAAAGATGTAAGATATGGAATATATAAATTAGGTGACAAAGAAATTGTAGGAACTAAATATACAGATATAGAGTTTATAGAGAGTACACAAGAATTTATAGTAAAAACACCAGAAAATAAAGTAGGAATTATTACAGCAGACGGAGAAACAAAAGTAAGCCCACAATATGATAGTTTAAAACAAATAGACAAAAATCTAAACTTGTATTTAGCAACTAATAATAATAAAAAAGGAGTAATAGAGAAGAATGGAAAAATATTAATATATTTGGAATATGACGAAATAGGAATTGATACAACAAAATTTCAAAATAGCGATATAAAAAATCCATATCTATTATTCAATAATGCAATACCAGTAAAGCAAAATGGAAAATGGGGTATGTATGATAAAAAAGGCAACCTAATTTTACCAATAGAATATGATGGAATAGGATGTGTAACTAACAACAATACTTCAAATAGTACATTGATAATACCAGATATAAAAGGAATAGTAGTTTCAAAAATTTATGAAACAGAAAATAACAAAAAGAAAACTTTATATGGAATAGTAAATTATTTAGGAAAAGATTTAGTACCAACAGCATTAGAAACAGTATATTACGTTATAAATAACGGAAGAGAAGAATATATAATGACCTTTAATGGAACCACATACAATGTAATAGAATATGCACAAAAATATAATGATTTGGAAGAACTAAATGATGAAACAAAAGCATCAAATAATAATAACCAAGTAAATACACAAACAAATGCTATCAATTGATAGAAAGATGAAGTTGGATGTCAGAGGTCAGACTTCTGACTAGAGTTACATAATATTGAAAATGAAAGAAAAATATGGTATAATAAAAAAGAAGTTCGTAAAAAAATGTAGTTGATGCTTGAATAAGCAAGAAAGGGATAGCAACATGGAAGAAAAGTACAAAGAAATTCTAATTAAGGAGGTTCACGAAAAGCCAAAGTTCGAAAAGTACAAAACTACGTATTACAAAAATGAAACCAACTGCTACTCACATGCGGTTGGAGCAACATATCCATTTTCTGAATTGTATCGGATAGGTGCAATTTGTGGAAAGAAACCACTTGGACAAATGTATTTTTCTGTAGAGGAAATAAAAGAACTTTTATTTTTAGATTTCAAAACCTTAAATTTAAAAATAGAAGAATCCTCTAAGGAAGAAGAGCTGGAATCACCAAATCAGTACAAGATACTGTTGTGCTTAAAGGTTTATAGAGAGCAAATATTTGATTTCCACTTTTTGAGGTCAGATGACAACAAAACTTGGACAGAAAAATGGAGGTTCCGAGAAATGAGAACAATAAGAGATTTCAAAATGGAGTTGTACTATGGTGATTGGATTCCCGTAGGGTACTACAAAGTTACAAGGTAAATTAACCTTGTAAACAAAATGGGCTTGTAAAAAGGCCCATTTTTGTTTACAGCACAAATAGCAATTTTATATGTGGTTAGGCACAATTACGTCAAGTGAAAAGTTAAATGCAATTCTTAGGCACAATTAAAAAAATTTTTAAAATATGCTTTTGACAATTTATAAAAAATGTGTTATTATAAGCAGTGCAAGAATGGAAACGTACATTGCAAAAAGAGCAATGACTAACGAACAACACTTGAAAGAAGTGTTATTTTTTTGCGTTTAGAAAAGCGTTAAAAAGATAAAAAAAATAGGCAAAATAAAATTATTTTAACAAAAATTTTTAGAAAAGGAGAATGAAAAAATGGAAAAAGAAGAAAACATTTTAGGCTATGAAAAAATAGGAAAACTAATTAGAAAATTTGCAATACCATGTATTATATCACTATTAGTAAACTCGCTATATAATATAGTTGACCAAATTTTCATAGGCTGGGGAGTAGGATATTTAGGAAATGGAGCAACAAACGTAGTATTCCCACTTACGATGGTATGCCTTGCATTTGCATTAATGTTTGGAGATGGAGGAGCAGCATACTTAAGCTTAAAATTAGGAGAGAAAAAGCCAAAAGAAGCAGCAAAAGGTGTAGGAAATGCAATTACAATTTCAGTAATTGTTTCTATATTAATATGTGTAGGATACTTAATTTTCTTACCACAATTATTAAATTTATTTGGATGTACAGATAACTTAAGAGAATATGCATTAAGCTATGGAGGAATTATAGTACTAGGTCTTCCATTTATGATGATAGGTTCAACATTAAATTCTATAATAAGAGCAGATGGAAACCCAAAATATGCAATGACATCAATGGTAGCAGGAGCAATATTAAATATTATATTAGACCCTATATTTATATTTCCATTAAATATGGGAGTACAAGGTGCTGCAATAGCAACTGTTATAAGTCAAATTGTAACATTTTTAATGAATATATTTTACATTAAAAAATTCAAATCTATAAAAATAGGAAAAGAAGAATTTAAACCACAAGCACAAGTTATGAGAAAAGTATCAGCATTAGGAATAAGCAGTTTTATAACTCAAATGAGCATCGTGCTAGTTATAGCATTTGAAAACAACCTACTTGGAAAATACGGAGCAGAATCAAAATATGGTGCAGATATACCAATTACAGTACTTGGTATAGTTATGAAAATAAGCCAAATATTAAATAGTATAATAATAGGAATTGCAGCAGGTTCACAACCAATATTAGGTTACAACTATGGAGCTGGAAAATATGATAGAGTTAAGAAGACTTTAAAATGTGTATTAGGATTAAGCGTAATAATAAGTACAATAGCATTTATATTATTCCAAACAATACCAGATAAACTTATCTCAATATTTGGTAGTGGAAATGAACTATATATGGATTTTGCATGTGTAGCATTTAGAACATATTTAATGTTAGTAATTTGTAATGGTGTACAAATACCATCAGGAATATTCTTCCAAGCAATTGGAAAAAGCGCAAAAAGTGCAATACTTTCATTATCTAGACAAATCTTATTCTTAATACCAGCAATGGTTATATTTGGAAGCATGTTTGGGCTAATTGGTGTATTATATGCAGGACCATTTGCAGATGGATTAGCATTTATAATATCAGGAATATTGATTATAGTAGAAATGAAAAATTTAGGCAAAGGAAAAGTTAAGAGTGAAGCTTTAGTAGATGATACAAGCACAGACAAAAAAGTAAAAGACCACGTAGTAATAACAGTTTCTAGAGAATATGGTTCAGGAGGAAGATATGTAGGAAGACTAATTGCAGATAAGCTAGGAATAAAATTCTATGACAAAGAAATAATCACAAAATTAGCAGAAGCAACAGGTTTATCAGAAGAATACATAGAAAATAATGAGCAAAAAAGAGATGCATCAGCAATATTAAACAATGGATTCTATATGGGACTAGATAATGCAGATGAGTTATTTGTAAAAGAAACAGAATTAATAAAAGAATTAGCAGCAAAAGACTCATGTGTAATAATAGGAAGATGTGCAGACTTTATATTAAAAGATGAAAAAAATGTGATAAAAGTATTTGTATATAGCGGTATGGAAGATAAAATAAAAAGAGCTACACAAATATATGGATATGAAGAGGACAAAGCTAAAAAAGAGATAGAAAGAATAGACAAACTAAGAGCAAATCATTACAAACACTACACAGACAAAGATTGGAAAGACTTTAGCAACTACGATATTTGTATAAACAGTGACCTACTAGGAGTAGAAAAAAGTGCAGAAGTAATTTGCAATATGGCAAAATAAAGATAAAGGACATTTGGGGACGGGTCACATTTGTCCTTTACATAAAAGAAATTAATGTTTTACTTGCAATAAAAAAATATATATTGTATAATACCAATATATTAATTTAATTGCGTTTTAAAAAGAAACTCAAGTAGTAATTTTATAGTAACTTTAAAGAGAGATAGTGGTAGGTGAAAACTATTAGTATATAAAATTATGAATTACAATTCTTATAGTAATTAACGTTTAAGCTACGAACAGCTAAAAATGAGGCTTATTAAAATAAGTAAATAAAGGTGGTACCACGAGTCAAATCGTCCTTTAACAGGATGTATTTGGCTTTTTTTGTGGCAAAAGAAACGTCCATTTTTACCACATCAAAAAAGTTTAAGTTAAAAAATATTATAAAAAATAGGAGGAAACAAAAATGACATTAGTTGAAGAATTAAAATGGAGAGGACTTATAAAAGACATATCAAGTCCAGAATTGGAAGAAAAATTAAATAAAGGAGGGCTTACCTTTTATATAGGAACAGACCCAACAGCAGATAGCCTTCATGTAGGACATTTATCAAGTTTCCTAATTTCAAAAAGACTAAAAGAAGCAGGACATCATCCAATTTTATTGGTAGGTGGTGGAACAGGAATGATAGGAGACCCACGTCCTACTACTGAAAGAGCAATGATTTCTAAAGAAGAAGTAAGACACAATTTTGAAAGTTTAAAAGCACAAGTTGAAAAAATATTTGGCTTTGAAGTTGTAAACAATAATGATTGGTACAAAGATATAAACGTAATAGATTTCTTAAGAGATTATGGAAAATTTTTTAATATAAATTACATGTTAGATAAAGATATAATTAGAAGAAGATTAGATAGTGGAATTACATATACAGAATTTTCATATATGATTTTACAAGCATTAGATTTTAAATGGTTACATGAAAATAAAGGTGTAGATTTACAATGTGCAGGTTCAGATCAATGGGGAAATATTACCGCAGGAATAGATTTAATTAGAAAATCTACAGGAGATGAAGTATATGGATTTACAATGCCACTAGTTACAGATTCTCAAGGAAAGAAATTTGGAAAATCAGAAGGAAATGCACTATGGTTAGATAAAGAAAAAACTTCAAGTTACAAATTATATCAATTCTTTACAAACGTAGAAGATAGCATGGTAATTGATTATCTAAAAATTTATACTTTCCTTCCTAAAGAAGAAATTGAAGAATATGAAAGAAAAAACAATGAGCATCCAGAATTAAGAGAAGCACACAAAGCATTAGCAAGAGAAATAATTACTTTCTTACATGGAAAAGAAGAATACGAAAAAGCCGTAAACTTAGCGGACCATTTATTTAACAATAAATTTACAGATTTAAGCAAAAAAGATATTGAAGAACTATTTGGAAACGAAGACATAAAAGAAGTAGAGGCAAATCAAAATATTTTAGATTTAGTAGTAGCATTAGGTGCAGCATCAAGCAAAAGAGAAGCAAGAGAATTTATATCAAATGGTGCAATATCAATAAATGGAGAGAAAGTAACAGATATAAATACAATTGTAGATAACTCTATGTTTATAGAAGATACATATATAGTTGTGAAAAGAGGAAAGAAAAATAATTATATAGGAAAAAGAATTTAAATTTCCCAATTGGGGACAGTCCCTAATTGGGAAAAGGTAGCAATTGGGGACTGTCCCCAATTGGGAAAGGAAAGTAAAAATGTCATATATAGAGTTTAGAAATGTAAAGAAAGAATATAAAATGGGTGAAGTTACTATTAAAGCACTAGATAATACAAATTTTACAATAGAAAAAGGCGAATTAGTAGTTATAGTAGGCCCATCTGGAGCAGGTAAAACTACTTGTTTAAATATTTTAGGAGGAATGGATACAGCAACTTCAGGAGATGTAATTGTAGATGGAAAAAATGTGTCAACATTAAAGAAAAAAGAACTTGTAAAATATAGAAGAGAAGATATTGGTTTTGTATTTCAATTTTACAATTTAGTTCAAAATTTAACAGCAATAGAAAATGTAGAACTTGCAACACAAATTTGTAAAGATTCTTTAAATCCAGAAACAATTATGAAAAAAGTGGGACTAAAAGATAGAGTTAGAAACTTTCCTTCACAATTATCTGGTGGAGAGCAACAGAGGGTTGCAATAGCAAGAGCAATAGCTAAAAATCCTAAACTACTTTTATGTGATGAACCAACAGGTGCACTAGATTATAAAACAGGAAAACAAATACTAGAGTTATTGCAAAATACTTGTAGAAAAGAAAATATGACAGTTATAATTATTACACACAATTCGGCTATAGCTCCAATGGCAGACAAAGTAATTCATTTTAAAAATGGAAAAGCTGAAAATATTATAATAAATGAAAACCCAACACCTATAGAAGAAATTGAATGGTAATTCATTTGTGACTAAAGCGAGGAGTGAGATTAAATATGAAAAAGGCACTAATAAAAGATAGCTTAAAAGAAATAAAAAACACATATAAACGTTTTATATCCATTTTATTAATGGCTTTTTTAGGTGTAGGCTTTTTTGCAGGAATTAGAGCAGCGAGCCCAGATATGATTTATACCTTAGATAAAAGATTTGACGAAAACAATGTATATGACATAGAGGTAATTTCAACATTAGGTTTAACTGATGAGGATATAAAAGCTTTAAAAGAAATAGATAAAATCAAAAATGTTTATGGCGAATATAGCGAAGATGTTTTATTAAACTATGAAGATACTGAAATTGTAACAAAAGTATTATCATTAGATAGTGTAAATACAGTAACTTTACTTGAAGGAAGAATGCCACAAAATGCTAATGAGTGTTTAGTAGAAGAAGCTTTTTGTAAATTTAAAAATAAAAATATAGGAGATAGCTTAACAATTGAAACAGAAGAAGATAGCATAATAAAAGAAAAAGAAGTTATAATTGTTGGAACTGTGGAAAGTCCTTTATATATTTCAAGAGAAAGAGATACTTCTAAATTAGGCTCTGGTAAGGTAAGTTATAATTTATATTTGTCAAAAGAGAGTTTTGAAAGCAAGGTATATACACAAATTTATATCACATTAAAAAATGCAAACAAAATGGAAACATCTTCACAAGAATATAAAAATTATATTCAAGAAGCAAAAGATGAAGTAGAAAAAATAAAAGAGCAAAGACAAAATGCAAGATATAAAGAAGTAAGGAAAGAGGCAGAAGGAAAAATACAAGAAGCTGAGGAAAAACTAGAAGAAGAAAAACAAACAGCAGAAGAAAAATTAGCAGAAGCAGAAAATAAAATAACAAGTGGAGAAAGTAAGTTAATATCTGCACAAAATACTTTAAATAATAAAAAGGCTGAAGCTGAAAGTAAATTTCAAAGTGCAGAAAAACAATTAGAAGAGGCAAAAAATGAAATTAATATTCAAGAACAAAATATGCCAAAACAGATAGAAGAAGCAAACAAGCAAATTGAAAACTTGAATATTCAAAAAGAAGATATGCAAAATAATTTAAATGCATTAAATACAAATATTAGCAACATAGAAAAACAATATCAAAATGTATTAGAAAGTTTAAAAAATACGAATTTAACACAAGAGCAAATAACAAATTTACAAATACAAAAAGCTAGTATAGAGGCAGCAATAGAGAATTTAGATGCAAATAAAAAACAAGTAGAAGCGGGAATAAAGCAAATAGAAAAAGGAATAAGTACAATAAATACAAAACTACAAGAAGGAAAAGAAAAACTAAAACAAGCAAAAGAGAAAATAGCTAAACAAGAAGAAACATTAAGTGCTTCAAGAGACCAGGCAAATACCGAATTTAAAACTGCACAGCAAAAAATAAATACTTCAAAAAAAGAACTAGAAAAAGGAAAAGAAGAATTAAATAAAAATAGAAATGAATATAACGATAAGATAAAAGAAGCAGAGAAAAAACTTTCAGATGCAAGAGAAGAAATAGAAAAAATAGAGAATCCAACATGGTATATTTTAGACAGAGAGTCAAATACAGGTTATAGCAATTATGTACAAGATAGCAAAAGTATAGAAAATTTAGGAAAAGTATTTCCAATAGTATTCTTTGTTATAGCAACTTTAATTTCTTTAACATCTATGACAAGAATGGTAGAAGAGCAAAGGGTTCAAATAGGCACATTAAAAGCTCTAGGATATAACAAAATGCAAATAGCAATGAAATACTTATTATATGCAGGAATAGCATGTATTGTAGGTGGAATTTTAGGAATGTTAGTAGGAATTCAGCTACTTCCAAGAATAATATTAATGATGTATAATATGATGTACTCATTGCCAGATTTAGTAATTAAATTTAATTGGTATTATGCTATAGTAGGACTTGGACTTGCAAGTATATGTATAATAGGAGCAACATTATATACGGTTTTAAGTTCATTAGGTGAAACTCCTTCAGAACTTATGAGACCAAAAGCACCAAAGCCAGGAAAAAGGGTTCTTTTAGAAAAAATACCATTTATATGGAAACATTTAAAATTTAACCAAAAGGTAACAGTTCGAAATATATTCCGTTACAAGAAAAGATTTTTAATGACAATTATAGGAATTGCGGGATGTACAGCACTTATTTTAACAGGTTTTGGAATAAAAGACGCAATATCTGCAATAATACCAAACCAATATCAAAAAATATATCATTATGATATGCAAATTAGTTTGAAAAATAGTGCCAAAAACGAAAGTGTGCAAGAATTTATACAAGAACTAGAGAAAAAAGAAGAAGTAAGTAAAGTAGTAGAAACATATATGACTTCAGGAACTTTAGTAAATGGAGAAAAAGAAGAAGATATACAAATTATAGTTCCAAAAGACGAAAAAATAGAAAATGTAATTCAATTAATAGATACAAAGAAAAAAGAAAAAATACAATTAGAAGAAGGCCATATAGCTATTACAGATAAAGTTGCACAACTTCTAAATGTAAAACAAGGAGATAAAATCACATTAAAAGATAACGATAATAACCAAAAAGAATTGGAAATTTCTAACATTGTAGAAAACTACATTTATCATTATGTATATATGCCAAAAGGACTATACGAGGAAACATATGGAGAATATAAGACAAATGTGTTATATGTTCAAAATACTGTAAAAGATGAAGAACAAGAAAAAGAAATGGCAAAAGAATTAGTAAAAGACGAAAATGTAAATGCAGTAGCATTAAATTCAAACATGGAAAGTCTAATGAAAGACATGATGAACTCATTAAATTATGTAGTAGTAATTTTAATAATATCAGCAGGATTACTTGCATTTGTAGTATTATATAATCTATCAAATGTAAACATTAGTGAAAGAATAAGAGAACTTGCCACAATAAAAGTACTTGGATTTTATGATAAAGAAGTATATGATTATGTAACAAGAGAAACAGTGATATTAACAATAATAGGAATAATACTTGGCTTATTTGGCGGATATTTGTTAAATATGTTTGTAATAAAAACATGTGAAATAAATGTAATAAGATTTGGAAAAGAAATAATGCCAATTAGCTATTTATATGCTATTATAATTACAGTAGTATTCACATTAATAGTAAATGTAGTAACATATTTCTCATTAAAGAGAATCCCAATTAGGGACAGTCACCAATTGGGAAATAGTAGCAATTAGGGACAGTCCCTAATTGGGAAAGGAAGAGAAAATGCAAGAATTTGATTGGAAAGATAATGTAAGTAATAAAGAAGAAAAGATAAGGTTAGCTAAAAGAATGGCTACAAGAGTAAAAAATGGAGAAGTAATAGGTTTTGGTTCTGGAAGCACTTCATACCAAACGGTATTAGAGATAGCTAAAAAAGTAAAAGAAGAAAATTTGCAAATAAAAGCTATTCCTACTTCAAAAATTATTGAGGATTTATGCAATGAGCTAAATATTGAAACTACTACATTAGAAGAAAATAAGCCTGATTGGTGCTTTGATGGAGCAGATGAAATTGATTCTCACAACTGGCTTATAAAAGGAATGGGAGCAGCATTATATAAAGAAAAATTAAATATAAAAAGTTCAAATGAGAATTACATATTAGTAGATAATTCAAAATTTGTAGAAAGACTTGGGGAAAAACACCCTGTTCCAATAGAAGTAAAGCAGGATAAAGTAGAACAAGTAAAGAAAAATTTATTAAAGCTAGATGTAGCAAAAGTAGAATTAAGAATGTCAAACAATGAAGATAAACCACTTGTAACAGATAATGGAAATTTTATAATTCATGCGTGGTTTAATAAAATAGAAGCGGATTTAGAAGAAAAATTATTGCAAATAGATGGAGTAGTAGAGAGCGGATTGTTTATAGGTTATGATATAATTGTAGTAAAATAAAGAAAAAGCCATACAAAGCTAAGAATAGTTGGTTTTGTATGGCTTTTACATAATAATGTTTTAGTCAGGATTTGCCTTAAGCCCAGCGATTACCTTTCTGTAAAGAGAGTAATTTCTTTCTTTAATTGTACCTATACATTGATTAATTATGTAAGGGGGTAAATCAAAGTAATTTGATGCTTGGCTTTTGGAATGGCCGTTAGCAATGTAGGCACATACTTTAAAAGAACGGCTACAACAGTGCTGGTCTAAAGCTTTCATAGTTTTTAAATATAAAGCTTCGTTAGAAGATTGAAGGCTATCTACATACCTATCAATAGTTCTTTTTGCAACTTTAAATTCTTGAGAAGCCTCTCTTTTGCTATGCCCTTCAACAATGTATTGAGCAATATCAACTGCTAAATAGTACCGTCTGTCTTTTGCCATATTTATAAATCCTCCTAAAGATTTTTATAACAAGTATTATATAATGAATTTGGAGAAAAATCAATAACTATCGACTAAATTATGTAAATTAACTTGAAACCAAAAGAACTTACTAAATAAAAAAATAACTAAAGCAGGTGAGAATTTTACAAAAAGTTCTGCATCCAGCAAGATAAGCGCCATTTTGACAAATTGCTTAAAATGTAGTATGCTATTTAAAGTAAAAAGAAAGAAGGAGATATAATGAAAATATTAGCAGTAGGAGATTTAGTAGGCGAAAATGGAGTAAGAAAATTAAAAGAAATTTTACCTAAATTAAGGCAAGAAGCTAAAATAGATTTTGTAATTGTAAATGCAGAAAATTCAGCAGGAGGAATGGGAATAACAACAGCAATTTTTAACGATTTAAAAAGATTAAATGTAAATGCAATAACCATGGGAAATCACACTTGGGGCAAAAAAGATATATTTTCTTTTATAGATGATGAATTAATGAATAGACCAGCAAACTACTCAAGAGGAGTAGTGGGAAAAGGTTACCATATATATAAGCAAAATGGAAAAAATATATGTGTAGTTAATTTAATAGGGAGAACAGATATGGGAGTTCAATCAGATAACCCATTTTCTAAAATGGAAGATATATTAAATGAAGTAAAGGGAAAAGCAGATATAATAATAGTGGATTTTCATGCAGAAGCAACAGCAGAAAAAATAGCAATGAAACACTTTTTAGATGGTAAAGTTACAGCAATATTTGGCACACATACACATGTGCAAACGGCAGATGAAGAAGTAACTGCAAAAGGGACGGCATACATTACAGATATAGGAATGACAGGACCAAAAAACTCTGTAATAGGAATGGAGGTTAATGCTTCTATAAAAAGATTTGTAACATCACTTCCAGAAAGATATAAATTAGCAGAAGGAAGCTGTATATTTAATGGTTGCATAATAGAAATAAATGACGAAAATTGTCGAGCAATATCAATAGAAAGAATAAATATAAAATAAATGGCGAAATATAGCAAAATATAAGGAAAACTTTTTCCATTTTTTACCAAAAACCACTAGACATTTTAAAACTTTTATAATATAACTATAACTGTAATTCAAATAAAAATAAAATTATAGGAGGCAAAAAATGGAAGTTTTAAAAATTTCATCAAAATCAAACCCAAATTCAGTAGCAGGAGCTATAGCAGGCTTAGTAAAAGAAGAAAACAAGGCAGAAATGCAAGCAATTGGTGCAGGTGCATTAAATCAAGCAGTAAAGGCTGTAGCAATAGCTAGAGGTTTTGTTGCGCCAGCCGGAGTAGATTTAGTATGCATACCAGCGTTTGCAGAAGTTGAAGTTGAAGGTGAAGATAGAACTGGTATAAAAATTATTGTAGAGTCAAGAAAATAATAAAAAAAGTATTTAATATTTGCATTTAGAATTTTCTTTAATTCTAAATGCAAATCTCGATTTTTGTTAAATAAAATTATATAAAACTTTTTAAATCATGTATAAATTTAATCTTAAATATTTCCAAAATAAAAATTGAATAAACCTTGAAAAATTTGCCAAAATCTTATATGATAAAGAAAAAATAAGAGGTGAGAAATGAAGACAAACTATTTTAAATATATTTTTGTGCTATTTGTAATAGTTATTGCTATTTTTGCTGTGTATAAAATTTACTTTAAAAAAGAGGACAAGCAAAATGAAATACAAGAAAATGTGATAGAAGAAGAAACTAAAATAAAAGATTTAAGACTTGGAATTTCAAATTTTGATACAATGAATCCACTAATTTCAAGTAATAGAGAAGTATTAAATATAGGAAAACTTATATTTGAACCACTTATAGAAATAAGTGAAGACTATAAAACAAAGTTATGCTTAGCAACAGAATGTTCAAAAACATCACCTACAACATATGTAATAAAGATAGATAATAATAAAAAATGGCATGACGGAAGTTCTTTAATAGCAAAAGACATTCAATTTACAATAGATAGGCTAAAAGAGGGGAAATCTATATATTCATACAATGTAGAAAAAGTTATTAGTGTGGAAGTATTAGATGCAAGTACTGTAAAAATTACTTTGTCAGAAGAAGTACCGTTTTTTGAGTATAACCTTACATTTCCTATTATGCCAAATAACTATTATTTAGGCGAAGACTTTTATACCTCTAGCAAAATTCCTCAAGGAACAGGAATGTATAAAATATCACAAATAGACAGCTCATATATTGTACTTGAAAAAAACAACAAATGGTGGAATATAAAGGCAGAAGATGCAATGATTGAAAAAATATACATAAAACAATTTAGTGAAGTAGGCGAATTATATAATAGTTTTAAATTAGGCAATATAGATATATTTACAACAGAAAATGAAAATTTAGAGCAATACATTGGAACAATAGGATATTCAAGCACTCAAGTAAGTTCAAGAGAATTTGACTATTTAGCTTTTAATTGCCAAAATGCAATATTACAAGATAGCAAAATAAGAAAAGTAATAAATTATGCTATAGACAAAACAAATATATTATCAAGTATATATAACAATCAAGGAAATGTGGCAGAGTTTCCACTAGATTATGGAAATTATCTATATACAAGGGAAGCCAATAGTTTAGGGTATAACCCAGAACAATCTAAAAAAATATTAGAAGAAAGTGGATGGGAATATAAGAATAATAGGTGGCAGAAAACAGAAAATCATAAAACGAAAAGGCTACGCTTTACTCTTACCGTAAATAGCGAAAACATAAAAAGAGTGGCAACTGCAGAAAATATAAAAAATCAGTTAGAAGAAATAGGAATAAAAGTAACAATACAGAAAGTTTCAAATAGTAGGTATAAAGAAATATTAGAAAACAAAAATTATGAAATGATATTAACAGGTGTATATAATTCATATAGTCCAGATATAACAGCATTTTTCGAAGAAGGAAATTTGCAAAATTATACTAATAACGAAGTAAAAGATATATTAAATCAAGTAAAAGACATAAAAGATGAACAAACTTTAAAAGAAAAATATAAAAGATTAATAGAAATATTTCTTGAAGAGCAACCTTTTATAGGAATACGTAGAGGAAGGACAACAATTGTAAAAAGCCAAAAACTATCAGGAGAAATTAAAGCAAATAATTATTTTGGATATTATGGAATTGAGAATTGGCATCGAATATAAAAGATATTAATAAAGAGATTATAATAAAGTTTAAAATAAAAATATAAAAAATTGTAAAAAAAGCTTGACAAAAAAATATCTTAGTATATAATAAAACAAACAAGCGTTTGAACACAAAAATTAGGAGGAAGAACAATGGAAAAAGAAAATTCAGAAAAAATGAAAGCGTTAGAAGCAGCTTTAGGACAAATAGAAAAACAATTTGGAAAAGGTTCAGTAATGAAATTAGGAGATTTCCAAGCGATGAATGTAGAAGCTATACCAACAGGAGCGTTAAGCTTAGATATAGCATTAGGAATAGGAGGAATTCCTAGAGGAAGAATTATTGAAGTATATGGTCCAGAATCTTCAGGAAAAACAACACTTGCATTACATATGATAGCAGAAGCACAAAAATTAGGTGGAGAAGCAGCATTTATAGATGCAGAGCATGCATTAGACCCAGTATATGCTAAACATTTAGGTGTAGATATAGATAACTTAATAGTATCTCAACCAGATACAGGAGAGCAAGCCTTAGAGATAGCAGAAGCTTTAGTTAGAAGTGGAGCTTTAGACATTATAGTAATAGATTCAGTAGCTGCATTAGTTCCAAAAGCAGAAATAGATGGAGATATGGGAGATTCACACATTGGTCTTCAAGCAAGACTTATGTCACAAGCTTTAAGAAAATTAGCAGGAGCTATAAACAAATCAAAATCTGTTATTGTGTTTATAAACCAATTAAGAGAAAAAGTAGGAGTTATGTTTGGTAACCCTGAAACAACAGCAGGTGGTAGAGCATTAAAATATTACGCATCAGTTCGTTTAGACATTAGAAAAATAGAAAATATAAAACAAGATGGTGAAGTAGTAGGAAACCGTGCAAGAGTAAAAGTAGTAAAAAACAAAGTTGCTCCACCATTTAGAGAGGCAGAGTTTGACATAGTATATGGAAAAGGTATTTCAAAAGAAGGAAATATATTAGATATAGCCGTAAACTTAGACATAATAGAAAAAAGTGGTTCATGGTTTAGCTATAATGGAACAAGAATTGGACAAGGTAGAGAAAATGTAAAAAAATATTTACAAGATAA
>USFC01000006.1 GCA_900553865.1 uncultured Clostridium sp. | reverse complement strand
CTCTTCCGATCTAGGGGCTTCAATCCATGATGCGGCATCTGGAATCAAAAATTTTCAGTTATAGGCTGCAGCTTGAAGAGGCGGAAAAGGAACTGGCTTCCGGCAGGATTACACTCGACAGGTATGAGGCTCAGAAAGCAAATATACAGAAATTCATTGCCGAGTATCAGACCAAACTTGAAGACAAGACCGACAAGCTCCACATAAAGGAGCAGGAACTGGAACGACTGACCGCAGATGCGGCAAAAGTCCGTTCTGTTGTCCAGCCGTTCCGCAATCACAAGGTAGATTTCACGCCACCGCAAATTACCGAGAAAGTACCTTTATTCGGTACTGATAAATGGGTTGAACGGCAGAACCAACGTATTGCCAAGCAGTTTACCGAAATTGTCCACAAGATAGAGTCCCTGTACAGAAATGATGCGGCACGGCAGGTTGAAGCCGCCCAGCGTAATGTATTGGCGGATTATGGAGAGCTTTATCAACTGAGACGGGAGAACAAATCCCTTTCTGACACAAACAAAAGTTTGGAATCAGAGTTAAATACGTTGCTTGAACAGTTGGCTATACCATCGGTGCGCAATTTGATTTTCGCCGTTATCGATGCACTCATCGGTGGACAACCTATACCGATTTCCTCCGGTGGCGGTGGCTCCATCTCCGACCTTCCATGGGACGGCCGCAGACCAGACGAAGAGGAAGAAGCCTATCGGAGGAGGTGTTTGATGTTTGCGATAGGAGCGGTAAAGAAGTTGAATGAGAAGAAAAGTTATAGGAGAAGGTGATTCTGCATTTGTATATTATCACTAATCTCCAATATTTCAATAAAGAGTTGGGATAGTTGCGAATTATTGCGACTATCCCAATTTCACTTATACATTTCGCTAAATCAGAATTTACTGACACTTGACCGTTCATATGATTACAGGTCGTAATCTAAAAGCATTTTCATCTACTTCCATTTGGTATAACCTAATTTGCGGATTTAGTTCCTTCCGAACATATTGAATAATTTTTTCTTTTTCTGTTTGTTCTATCTTGACACCAAAATAGATAGACTCAAAACATTCTTTTTTTAGTGGCAAATAATGGTGTATTTCACGATTATCCCAAAGCTTATTAGGCTGTTTTCGATTCTGTTCAGCTTGTTGTGGTGTAAAGGCGGCATACATGGGACCTGGATTAGGCATGACCAACCTTACTTCCTGTTCATACTCCCAATCCTTTGCTTTTGTCCCCCATTGATAGCCTAATCTATCATTTGTGCTATTATATGCGTTTGGACGCTCTATTATATCCTGATATTGAACATTAAGAATAAGCGGCTCAAGGTATATTGCGCCAAACATTGGCGGAACAGATTCCATAACTTTGTTTATGTCAAGTCCTATACAAACACCTTTGTGGTTATAACAATAATGGCTCCACATGAGTAATGAATCATTGATTTTTGATAAACTACATAGCCATGTATCATTGCGCAAATTGAGTGCATCGTTTTCCTCTTTCTCTACCCACCACTCCTTTGGTATCCATCCTTGGAGCTTAATGTCAGGTACATTCGAATAGTCGATTAGTTTAGGATGACAATCGAAAGGATCGTTCAGTTGAGACGCATTAGTAAATTGGAGGTCTTGATTTCCAATCATGCACTTTGCGCCATCTATATCTAAATATTTGTAGAGTATGCGGGACA
Source organism: uncultured Clostridium sp. (assembly GCA_900553865.1). Lineage (GTDB taxonomy): Bacteria > Bacillota > Clostridia > TANB77 > CAG-508 > UMGS1663. Next base: position 33,080 of record USFC01000006.1, on the reverse strand, counting down.
TTTTTTATTCTATTGTTATTTGTCCATTCATTAAAAGTGGTAAAAGTTCGTCACGCTGCTTAGTGAGAACATTGATTTCATTAATGTTATTCTTTATACTATCAAATATGACAACAACCTTATTATGGAACGCTTGTAAGATTTGCTTTGGCGGATAAACCACTTTTATCGAGGCAAATTCATCTTTACTCATATTGGCAAATACATTGCCAATTTTAGCTTTTGCATTCTCAAAATATAATTTTAAAGCAAAGTATACAAATTCTTTATTGTATTCATTCTCAAAAACTATAGAATTAATCTGTTGGTTTGTTTGTGATAATTTTGCAATGAATCCCATAACCCCTATTGTACCAATGCAAGAAACTGAAAGCGATCCAATCGGTAGATATTTTTTTGTTTGACTTTCTGCGCCTTTTGTGGAAAGGGTACGTTGCGAGTTGAATACGAATAAATTGCCTCTTATATCATCTATGGTTATAAAAGGAATATCTCCACCAAAATTATCTTCATCGGCACATGACGGAGTTTTACCAGTTATGATATTATTTTCAACTTCTCCAATAGTCGTGGCACGCCATTCTTCTGGAATCTCTCTTTTCAATCTATCATTCCAAACCATTTCCCCACCGCTTGACTTATATGGTTTTCCCTCTTCATTCGGAAAGTCAAATTGCACAAACCAATAGTCATAAAGTTGCTTCGCCATCGCCTCTAAATTCTGATTTATCGCTCGATTAAGTTCAATCTTGCAGTCAAGACTACGAAGCAACTTGCCAATACGTTTCTGCTCAGTTAATTCAGGAATCCATACGGTACAATCCCTGATTTTATCAGGCGAAGTATGACGAATTTTGGTTTGTTGGGCAGCAGCACTTAATTGTTGCTTGACTAAAGTAGAAGATATGAGATAGAAAGCGAAATCCTTGTCTAACAGTTCTTCTTTACAAATAATCTTTGCCACATCTTGACTTTGAATATATTTACCACTTTCTGGGATAATGGCGGTAGAGCCAAGTAAACCAATAGCCTGTTCTGTCAGAGGGGTTATTATATCCCCCTCTTCCATTAAAAACTCCGGTTTGAAATCACCGACATAATAAAGATTGTCTTTTGACTTATTTTCCTTGAAGCAATTATTTTGATAGTCGAAGTTTCCACAAGTCAAACGAATGTATTTTCCCTCAGTGGCGTAAAATTCGCCACTGAGACTTGATCCTCTTGTTACATCAAGTATCTCTCCTAATTTATATTTTGTCAATTTCATTACTGCTTTTTATTTGTCCCACAGTTTGTGGGACTATTTTAAAAGTTCAAATCTTTCCACAACTTGTGGAAGAATTACTTATCCAACATTCCTTTTATCTGTTTATCAAAGTCAGAATCAATACGTTGGATTTTATTAAAAATGTCATATTCGCTTTCTGCCTTTGCCTTGGCTTGTGCCGCAGAAATGCGTCCTTTATCCGGCAATATCTGATATTTGCGGAAAGTCAGAAACTCATTGACACTGGCTGCAAACTGCTCCATATTAAACGTGTTCTCTCGTTCTATGAGGTCTTCGATATAATCAAAATATCCCGTTACGGCACGTTCTAACCGACGGATTTCATTCTCCTGCAAATAGTTTTTAGCTATTGACACATCCGATTTCAAGATACGTCCGTCAGGAGCATTCTTCCATGTGGTCAGCCCCATATGTTCTTGGGTATGGTCTGCCTTAGTGTAGATGATTTCTGCTGCCGTTTGCCCAGTAATGGCATAGTGAAAACGGTTTTGTATCATGGCATAGAAATCGTGTGTGGTAGGCGAGTTCTTGTCATAGTCAATACTGCACTCTGCGTATATATCGGTAATCTGCTGCCAAATACGCCGTTCACTGGCACGGATAGAGCGTACTCTTTCAAGCAATTCACGGAAATAGTCCTTTCCGAATACAGCCGTTCCCTGCTTTAAGCGTTCATCGTCAAGTACAAATCCCTTTTTGATGTACTCATTGAGAATCTTGGTAGCCCATTGGCGGAACTTGGTTGCTTTGGGAGAAGAAACTCGGTAGCCAACTGCGATAATCATATCAAGATTATAATGAATTGTATTATAGTTTTTTCCATCATTTGCAGTTATTCGAATTTTTCGAATAACTGATTCTTCTGTTAACTCGCCCGATTTAAATATTTCTTTTAAGTGATAATTTATTGTGTTAACTTCTACTTCAAATAATTTTGACATTGATTTTTGAGTTAGCCAAAAATCTTCATTATCATATAAAACTTCTACAGATATATTTTCATTATTTTGACTTTGATATATAATTAAATCTTTTAAATTTTCTATCGGATTCATTTTCACATCTCCTATCTTTATTAATTTATTTAATTGTATCACCAGTGGAGTAACAAATCATTATCAGTTTTTCTTCTTTAGCTCATATTTTCTTTATCCCTCTTAATTTGCTTAGTGTATCTATCTTCTTCGCTGAATATGCATCCACAGTATTTTTGCATATATAGTCCTAAGTCATGTGCTTTTTGATGTCCTTCCCAGAAGCCTACTCTAAAATCTCTATATAAAAAGTCTATTCCATATTCTTTACTATATTGTTCCATTAGATGTTTTATAAAATCGTGTTTTTGGTATATGCTATATAGAAGTGTAGTTGTTACAGCATCATATCCGTGTTCTTTTGCATATTCAAAGGTTTTTCTTAGTCTAACTGGATAGCAGTAATTTACACATCTGGCTTCTATATTTTTTACTGCTTCTTTGCAAAACTCATCTAAGCCATATTCTTCTTCGAATATGGCTTGTACATTTATAGCTTTTGTATATTCTTTTAAGCAATCTCTACGTGCTTTATATTCTGTGTATGGGTGTATGTTTGGATTGTACCAATATACTGTTGGCTCTATTCCTTCTTTTCTTAGCTCTTCTATGCAATATACACTACATGGTGCGCAACAAGTATGCATAAGTAATTTCATTTTATTCCTCTTTTCTTACATATATTTTTCCGTCATCTATGCTACAAATTAGTTCTAATTTATCATAGTTTATATATTTTTTAATTTCTTCAAATCTATTTCTGTTTTCCGAAATAACTATGTATTTATAATTGTTTTGTTTTAAGTTTTGAACTGCAAAGTCATAGTTTTCATATAATATGTTTTTATAACCTGTTAATGATTGTATCCAATTTTCTTGAGTTCCATTTGTAATAAATAATATTTCGTTTTTATTATATTTTTTCCAGTCTTTATTTAATATTTCTTCCATTTTGCTGTATAAGTTTATTTCATTTTCTGTAACAAAAGCTGCATTTTGTGCTTTCATCATTGTACTATTAAAGGTAAATACTTCCATAACATTTTCTAAACTGTCGCTTGCTTTATTTGTAATATATGTTTTGTTTATACAAATGCTTATGGTAAATATTGCTAAATATACTATTGTATATAATATTGTTAAATATTTTCCTGCTTTTTCTTTTCCTAGCTCTACCATTCCTTTTATGTTTAAAATGTTTAACATTAGCCATAGTATAAAGTAATTTTTGCTAAAGTAGTATTCTGAACATTTTCCAGTTTTCATGCCTATGCCAAGTACTACCATATATGCTATAAGTAATACAAATATTAGATTTTCAAAGGTGAATTTCTTATTTTTTATATTTGCATATATTTCGTATAGTGAAAATGGAATAAATAATATAAAGTTAGACCAAAAGTTTTTATATAATGCTCCGTCTAAAGCTATATATCCACCCACTTTTCCAATAGTCGGTACAATTAAATATGTTACTCCTATAATGCCTGGAAGTATTAATGCTATAGTTGTATATAAAATTAATTTTGCTTTATCTTTATTTTTCGTGAATTTATATATAAAATATACAAATTCTGCTAAATACACAAATGGGCAAAATAGTGAATATGAAAAAATCAACCCAAAGTTTGCTAAAAATAACATTATTACATTTGTTAAAATTTTAACGTTTTGCTTATTTATTTGCAAATATATTATTATTTCTACAAATAATATTCCTATTAATAAGTAGTGAAATCCCAATATCCATGCATTTAACGGATATCCTATCATATAAATTATTCCAAATATTAGTGCTAATGATTTATTTTCTATTGTTTCTAATTTTTCTTCTAATATTGCATAAAACATAAAGCCAGTTAAGAAAAATACAAAGGCTTCAAATAATATATATGCTTTGTATAAGTTTATAGTTCCTTCGTATGGCCTTAATATTTTGAAAATTATTCCTGCGTTTGTATATCCCATTGGCATAAGTTCTTTTGATGTGGTATTGTTTTCTACTGCTTTGTTGCTTAAAAATTCATTTTCTGAAAATTCTCTAGCTGCTTTGTAATGTTCTCTTGCATCCATTGAAACATATCTAATTCTAGTTAGTTTTCCAAAGTTTTGATAAGTGACAATTAATGTTACTAATACTAGTAACATTAACATTACTATAGTAATGTTGCGTTTTTTCACTTTATATCTTTGTATTGTTTTATCTTTTATGATTTTACATAATATAATTAAGCTTACTACTAAATTTACTATACTTAAATTTAGTAATGTAATTGGAATATTTGCTAAGTTTAGAATGTAGCATGCAAAGCAATTATATGCTAATATAAGCACTCCTGTAATTGCCAAGGTTTTTATTATTTCTATTTTTTCTTTTGATTTTTCTATTAATATAACAAGTGTTATTAAGATAATTAGTGTAATTACGTATAATATTGACATATGTGTTAAATTCCCTTCTTTTGTTAAGATGTCCTAAAAATATTAATCCTGCCCTTTTTGTTCTATATGGTCATATCCTAATGGTGTTACTATTCTTCCTCTAGGTGTTCTTGCAATAAAACCTATTTGCAATAAGTATGGTTCATATACATCTTCTATTGTATCTACTTCTTCTCCTATTGTTGTAGCTATTGTTTCAATTCCTACTGGTCTTCCTCCATAAGTAGTTATCATTGTTTTTAAAATTTTTCTATCTATGTTGTCTAAACCTATTTCATCTATTTCTAACCTATTTAAAGCATGTTTTGTTATTTCTAAGCTTACTACTCCATTTCCTATTACCATTGCATAATCTCTAACTCTTTTTAATAGCCTATTTGCTATTCTTGGTGTTCCTCTTGAACGCCTAGCTATTTCTAAGCTTGAAGCTTTGTCTATTTTTATATTTAATATTTTGCTGGACCTTTCTACTATTGTTGCTAGATCTTCTATTGAATATAATTCTAGTCTATTTACAATTCCAAACCTATCTCTTAAAGGTGTTGTAAGTGAGCCTGCTTTTGTGGTTGCTCCTATTAATGTAAATTTTGGCAAATCTATTCTTATAGATTTTGCTTCTGGTCCTTTTCCTATAACTATGTCTAATGTATAGTCTTCTAAAGCTGGATATAGTATTTCTTCAACTGTTTTGTTTAATCTATGTATTTCATCTATAAATAAAACATCATATTGGTTTAAAGTCGTTAATATTGCCGCTAAATCCCCTGGCTTTTCTATTGCTGGCCCTGAAGTTACTTTTATGTTTGATTTCATTTCATTTGAAATAATGTTTGCAAGTGTCGTTTTTCCAAGTCCCGGAGGTCCGTACAATAAAACATGGTCAAGAGGCTCTCCTCTTTTTTTGGCAGCCTCTATATATATTTTCATATTTTCTTTTACTTTATCTTGTCCGATGTAATCTTTTAATTTTTGTGGTCTTAGTGTACTTTCTATTGTTTCTTCTTGCATGTTTTCAAGTTCTGGACGAATTATGCTATTGTCTTCTTCCATTTTTTAATTAATCCTTTCTCTTTCATCAATAGTTAAGTTAGTCATTTGTTTCTTTTATTCCATTATATTCATTTACAAAGTACAAAGGTCTATTTTTAGTTTCATTAAATATTCTTCCTAAGTATTCGCCTATAATTCCAAATAGCAATATTTGTATTCCTGAAAAGAATAATATAAGTAATATTATTGCTTGGTATGCTTGTACAAAGGTTGATGTGGCTATACATTTTACTATTACATATATTACATATATAAATAACGCCATAAATGTTGGTATGCTTAAATATGTTGATATTCTAAGTGGCGAGGTTGTAAATGATGTTATTCCGTCTATTGCTAAATCTATTAATTTTTTATAATTCCACTTTGTTGTTCCTGCAATACGTGGATCTCTATCATACATAACTTCTTTTTTATTATAACCTATCCAACTAAACATGCTTTTTGAACATCTTTGTGATTCTCTCAATTTTCTTAATGCATTTACACATCTTCTATCTAATAGTCTAAAATCTCCTGTATCTTTTTGAATAGGAACTCTGGTTAGACTTTGAAGTACTCTATAATACATTTTTGAAGTGAATTTTTTAAGCCATGTTTCGCCTTTTCTGCTACTTCTTCTTGCATATACATCATCATAACCTTGCTCCCAATATTTAATTAATTCTGGAATTAGTTCTGGTGGGTCTTGCAAGTCTGCGTCCATAAATATAACACAATCCCCTGTTGCATAGTCAAGCCCTGCTATCATTGCAATTTCTTTTCCAAAATTTCTTGAAAAATCAACATAACATATTCTATTATCTTTTTCTCTTAGCTCTTTTATTATTTGTATTGTTTTATCTTTGCTTCCATCATTTACAAATAAAATTTCAAATTCATAATTTTCAACTTCATCTATTAGTTTTTTTAGTCTTTCGTATAGCATTGGTAATGATTCTTCTTCATTATATGCTGGTATTATGATACTAATTTTTTTCATATTTTTCTTCCTCCACTATGGTATTTATTTGCTTTCTTTTGTTGGAACTATTATATATTTTTTTACTATTTTATGCAACAAAAAAGGCAAAATTTGTTACCTTTTGCCTTTTTTGTTTTTATTTTAAATATTCAGGGTGTTTTACATACCAATCTATAGTCTTTACTATTCCATCTTCAAATTTGGTTTTTGGAAGCCATCCTAACTCTGTACTTATTTTTGTAGGGTCTATTGCATAACGCCAGTCATGCCCTTTTCTATCTTCTACATATGTAATTAAGCTTTCTGGCTTTCCTAGTTGTTTTAATATTAGTTTAACAATTTCAATATTTTGTTTTTCATTGTGTCCCCCAATATTATACCTTTCACCATTTCTTCCTTTATGGAATACTAAATCTATTGCTTCACAATGGTCTTCTACATATAACCAATCTCTAATGTTTTTACCTGTTCCATAAACTGGTAATTGTTCATCATTTAATGCTAGTTTAATCATATGTGGAATTAACTTTTCATTGTGTTGATATGGTCCATAATTATTTGAACAATTTGTAATATTTACATTCATATTAAAAGTTTCGTGATATGCCTTTACCAATAAATCTGAACTTGCTTTAGATGCTGAATATGGACTGCTTGGGTTTATTGGTGATGTTTCTGTGAAATATCCTTCATCCCCTAGTGCTCCATATACTTCATCTGTTGAAATATGCATAAATTTATTTGGAGAACCTTCTCCCCACTTTCTTTTTGCTACCTCTAACAAGGTATGTGTTCCAAGTACATTAGTTTTAGTAAATATGAAAGGTGTTTTTATACTGTTATCTACATGACTTTCTGCTGCAAAATGAATTACACCATTTATATCATATTTATCGAAGATTTCTGTCATTTTCTCGAAATCACATATATCAGCTTGTTCAAAAGATATTTTGTCTATTACATTTTTTAAATTTTCCATGTTTCCTGCATATGTTAGTTTGTCTACTACTACCACATGATATTCAGGATATTTATTTACAAAATATTCTGCAAAATTTGCTCCTATAAATCCTGCTGCTCCTGTTACTAATATATTTTTCATTTTATTTTTACCTCGTATAATATGTTTGCATTTGTACTACATATTCTTTCTTTTGATATTTTTTTAATTATCTTTAAATCCATCAATTGCTAAATCTTTTAAGTATTTTCCATATTCTGTTTTTTCAAGTGGCTTTGATAGTTCTAAAAGTTCTTCTTTTGAAATCCATTTGTTTTGGTATGCTATTTCATCAGGTGAACACACTTGAAGACCTTGCCTTTTTTCTATTGTTTGTACAAAACTTGCTGTTTCTAAAAGTGCATCATGTGTACCTGTGTCAAACCACGTAGTTCCTCTTTCCAATTTTTCTACATTTAGTTTTCCTTGTTTCATGTATTCTTCATTAATTGAAGTTATTTCTAATTCGCCTCTTGCAGATGGTTTTACATTTTTTGCAATTTCAACTACATCATTTGGATAGAAGTATAAGCCAGGTACAGCATAGTTAGATTTTGGAATTTTAGGTTTTTCTTCTATTGATATTGCCTTGCCTTCCTCATTTATTTCTACTACTCCATATGCTGTTGGGTCTTTTACTAAATATCCAAAAATAGTTGCTTCTTTACTATTATTAGCTCTTTTTAATATTTTAGATAAACGTTCACCATAAAACATGTTATCTCCAAGTATCATAGCTACATCATCTGTTCCTATAAAATCTTCACCTATTAAAAATGCTTCTGCAAGTCCTTTTGGCTCTTTTTGAATTTTATATTCAAAATGCATTCCCCATTTTGAACCATCTCCAAGTAATGCTTCAAAGGTGACAATATCACGTGGTGTAGATATTATCAATACCTCTTTAATTCCTGCTTCCATAAGTATAGCAAGTGGGTAGTATATCATTGGCTTATCATATACTGGCATAATTTGCTTTGAAATTGCAAGTGTTAATGGATACAGCCTAGTTGCACTGCCCCCTGCTAATATTATTCCTTTTCTTTTCTTCATTATTTCATGTTCCTTTGCACTAATTTTATGGTTTTAAAACAAATCTATTGCTTTTTCGCCAATTTCCCTTAAATAATTTTCTAGGCCTTCTTCCCATGAAGGAATATATATTCCTAAGCTTATTAGTCTTTCTTTTGATATCATTGAATTTTTAGGTCTATTAGCTGCACTTCCATATTCTTCTGAAGTTACTGGTATTACTTTACAATTAATTTCTGTCATTTCAAATATTCTTTTAGCGAATTTGGCCCAAGTAGTATATCCTAAGTCTGTTGCATGATATACTCCATAATCTAATTTTTGGTTTAAAACTTGTTCTACAACATCTACTAAATCTTTAGTATATGTTGGGCTTCCGTGTTGGTCTGCTACAACTTTTACTTGGCTGTTTTCTCTTCCAAGTTTAATCATGGTTTTTACAAAATTCTTTCCTTCTCCGTAAAGCCATGCTGTTCTAAAAATATAATACTTATCTGCATGAGCTTGTATTTCTTTTTCTCCTGCTAATTTTGTTTTTCCATATACTGTTACTGGTGTCTTTTTATCGTCTTCTCTATACAATTCTTCTACTGGTAAATCCCCACCAAATACATAATCTGTACTAAAATGTACTAATAAGCAATCATTCTTTTTTGCTACAATCGCTAAATTTTTTGGACCTATTGTATTAATTTTTTTAGCTAAACTTTTTTCTTCTTCAGCTTTATCAACATTTGTATAAGCTGCGCAATTTATTATCATTTCTGGTTTAGTTTTAGCTACAAAATCCTTTACTTCTTTGAAATTTGTAATATCCAACGTTACCCCTGTTCCTGTTACATCAGTTAATATTAACTCATTATTTTCCTTAAATTTTTCTACCATAGCTTTGGCCAACATTCCATTGGCACCTGTAATTAGAATTTTCATATTGTTTCTCCTTATCTTTTTTAAACTTTATTTCCAGCTTTTTCCATATATTAACATATACCTTATTTACAAAAAAGTCAAGTATTTCTTGAATTTTTCTTTTATTTTTTTATTATCATTTGTTTCATTGTTCTAAAAATGCGCTTTATATCAACTATTGTCGGATTTTTTATTTTATTGTCCTTAAGCGCTATATGTGATTCTTTTAGGTTTTTAATATATCCTTTTAGTCCTGCTGTACTTGTTCCTCCAACTCTCATATATACAATATATTCATCTATGTATTCTAATTTTATATTTTTGTCTTTCATTACTCTTATCATAAAGTCATAGTCTGCAACAATTCTATATTTTAGGTTAAATAGCCCTATTTTGTCATAAACTTCTTTTTTTAAATACAATGTTGGATGTGCTGGGTGCCAGCCATTTTCTAATTTTCCATAAGGTGACTTCCATATTCTTTTTGGTTTTGACATTGTTTCCTCATCCATAAATATTAAATTTGCATATGTTCCATCACAATTTGTTTTTTCAAATTTATCTACAATTGTTTGCAAAACCTTTTCATTTGCATATATATCGTCTGAATTAAGTATTCCTATTACATCTCCTGTTGCCATTTTTATCCCTTTATTCATTGCATCATATATACCTGTATCTTTTTCTGAAATATATTTTAATTTTCCATTATATTTTGCTTCATATTGTTTTACTATTTCCATTGTATTATCTTTTGAAAGGCCGTCTACTATTATATGTTCATAATCGTGGTAGGTTTGTTTAAGTACACTTTCTAAAGTTTGGCTTAAAGTTTTTGCTGAATTAAATGTTGCTGTTATTATTGATATTTTCATTTTTTCTCCTTTATTTCCCATTCTTTTCTATATTTTTTTAAGTTCCATATTGTATATATTAAAAACGCTGTAGCTATTATAAACATTGTAACAAAATATGTTATGCATGCTCCATCAATTTTTATATATTTTACTAGTGTATATGCCATTACAGTCGAAATAATTGCTGTTATAAAATACATTAAGGTTTGCATTCCTGTTTTTCTCATTGCTATTAATATTGCAGATAATATTGTGCTTAAACTATATAGTATTGAACCTATTACTATTATCATCATTCCTATAAAATATGGTTTAAGATTTATTCCATATACTAGTCCTAATACAGGCACCTCTAGGAAATATGCACATATTACTACTATTATTCCTAACATGAAATTTATTCCCACTAATTTTATAAATATATTTTTTAGGTTTGTATATTCTTTGTTTTTTATGTACTCTGATATTTTAGTTAAAGATGGCTGAATTATGTATTGTCCTAAAAGTCCCATCATGCTTGCTGGCATAAGTATTATTCCAAATATTGTTTGAACATCATTTGTTAATATATCATCTATTGCATATCTTGAAATATTTATTAAGTAATTGCCTAAAAATGTTAATGCAAATGTAAAAAATCCTATTTTAAATAAATTTATCATTGCTGCTTTTGTAAATTTGCTTGATGTAATTTTCACTTGTTTTATATTTTTTACATCATATAGTAGAATAAATACTATATTTACAATAACTACACTTACACAAGAAATTAACATGTTTTTGGTTATTAGGTCTATTACTAAAAATAAGGCTAGTCCAACTATTGCTTTTATAAACATTGAAAATCCAACTTTATAAAGCTGTTTGTTTTTTTGAATTACTGCATATATACTTTCTGCAAAAGCTTCTATGCATCTAAATAAACAAAGTGCCACAAAAACAGCAAATTTATAGGCTTCAAAGCCTTTTATTACTCCAAATATTACTGTTACTAGCATCATTATTATACAAGTTAGTACTCTATGGTATATATAGTCTGTATCTGAATTTTGATTTTTGGTGTCTGTTACTTGAAAGGTCCTTCCTGCATATACTCCTATCATGTATAATAAACATGCTGTTGCAAAGCAATACGTAAATATTCCCGCATCATTTATTCCATTTACTCTGGTAACTATTATTGTAAAAAACAATGAGTTAAAAGCATTTGCGCTTGCTCCAAGTATGTTCCAAATTACATTTTTTTTATCTGTTGTCACTTTATATTCACTCCATTTATTCTATAGTTTTTTCTCGTTACTCTTTTCCTCTGCTTCTTTTAAAGCTATACAATGTGCCAATTCTTTTATTTTTTCGTTTAACTGTGTAATTCTTACATTGTTTATAAACACTTCTATTAGTAAAAATGCTATAATTATAAGAAATACAAAGTTTACTGGTGCTATAAAACCTAATTTTATAGCTATCCATTCCACTCCTTCTGAGAAAATGCTCATTAATATTAAAATTAAACTTCCTAGCATCCAAATCATTGAATTTGTTACTTTTAGTTTACTTTGCTTTATTCTTTTTATGCATAGTATAAAAGAAAGAATAGAGCTTAGTATTAGTATAATTCTTAAAGTTATAGACATTTTATTGCCTCCTTTTTTCTTTTTTTGTTGTTGAACGAATAAACAATATTGAAAATACCATGTTTAGCATATATTCCATAGCTTTTAATGGCTTTAAATAGCTTTCTCCAAATTCTCTTTCGCTCATTTCCACCTGAAATTCTTTTACTTTCATTCCCTTTTTCATCATATATACTAAGGTATCTGGTTCAGGTGTAAGGCTTTTATTTTTCACAAATTCTTCTATTGCTCTTTTGTTATATGCTCTCATTCCAGAAGTTGGATCTTTTATTGTTTTTCCTGTTGTTATTTTTATGCAAAAAGAAATTAAATTACTACCAAACATTCTTAAAGAATTTGATTTTTTCTTTTCTATAAATCTTGAACCTATTGCTATATCACAATTTTTAGTTTCAATTTCCTTTACCAAAGCTTTTAAATATTTTGCTTGGTGTTGTCCATCTCCATCAAATTGAATCGCTATATCATAGTTATTTTTATATGCATATTTCATACCTAATTGTATTCCTGATGTAAGCCCATAATTTATAGGAAGTGATACAACATTAAAGCCATTTTTTTCACAAATTTCTTTGGTATTGTCTTTTGAACAATCATTTATTATTACATAGTCATATTGTGTGTTTATCACAACATCTTTTACTGTTTTTTCTATGTTTAAAGCTTCGTTATAAGCTGGTATTATTATTAATGTTTTCATTTTTTAGTTCATTCCCTTCTATAATACTTTACTTTATTACAATAGATTGAGCAATAGAAATTAAAATAAATATTGCCATTACTATTGTGACGTTCATTGTTCTATTCTTAGTTTTCTCCTTATTTGTAATTACTTTGCTGTTTGAAAGTGCAAACAATACTAAAGGTAATATTGGCACTATATATCTAGTTTGGTATCCTTTTACATTAAGTGCTCCAACTTGTGTAAATGTAACATATAGCATTGCTGAAGTCATTCCAAATACTAGCATAAAGGTTACTAAAAATATTATTTTTTCTTTTTTACCAAAGTTGTAGTCATCTTCTGTTAGTGCTATATATAAAGTAAATAACATCATTACTAAAAATACTGCTGATGAGTCTTGTCCAAAAAATACTTTTTCGTTTAACCCATCATACCAGCTATAATTTAATAGTGTATTTTTTGAATGCTCTATTGCTAATTGTACATCATGAAGTGGATTTTTTAGCATATAATTTAATTGTTCTTCTGCATCTACATTTCCTTCGCCTCTGGTATCTGAAAACATTTTTGTGTTTCTTTCATAAAGTACAAATGAACCAACTGCAATTATTGCTATTATTAAAAAGGCTACCATTGCTGGTATATATTTTTTGTTTTTCTTTATTGTTTTTGTAATTGGTAATATAAATACCATAAATCCTACCAATATGTATGCCATAGATTTTGCAAGTAGCATTAATGCAAATAAGCCAACTAATATTAAAAATTGTTTTAAAGAAATTGTTGTGCTTTCTTTATAAATTTTTAGGCAATATGCTATAAATATTGAAACTAATCCTATACAAGCTCCATCTATAGAAAAGGTTCCTGCTAGTAGTACCATCATAGGCATTAAAAATACTGTTAAAAATATATTTTTCTTAAATGGTATTAGTTTAAGCGCTATGCAAGTTAGTATAATGTACAATACTAGGTTAAATACCCTTCCTAGTATATACATATCTATTATGCTTCCGCCTAAAGTACGTGCCATAAATATTCCTGCTGCTGGAAATACATATAATAAGAAATTATAAGAAGTTGGTGTTGAAGGCATATCGTCCATATTTACTTCATTTGTTATTTGTGGTGTATATGGTTTTAAAAGGTCTTCTTCTATTTCATTGTACCTTAGAAAATGTTTTATGTTATTTATTTTCTCATCTGTTATTGGATGTTTGTAATAGTCTAAATTAAAATATGATACATTAAAAGCTGTCATAAAGTGCTTTTTCTCGTCTGTTGAATGATTAAATTTTGTTACAATAGAGAATATTAATCCTATTGTACATCCAATAACTATCATATTTTTTACATGGTTATTTGAAACATATATTATAAAAATACTCCACAATATAGCTGTAATTACTCCAATAGATATCCCTCTAGTTATAACAGGCTTTTTATAGCAGGCAACTCCTGCTATAATTATTGCTATTATTGTAGCTATAACACTTACATATATAAATACTCTTTTATATTTATTTTGCGCTGCATTTTGAGCTTCTTCTATAAATTTATTTTTAAAAATTACATATAATATTAAAAATAAAGCATAAATTAGTACTCTAGCAGGTGAAAAATAATAGTTTATATCACTTTTTCCTTCTAATTTGCCTATTACTAGCTGTGTGTTGCAATAGCCTATTTCAAACACTAAAATTGCTAATACATATGCAATAATTGTAAATATAGTTATCGATTTTTTATTTATTATGCTTTTCATTTCTTATTCCTTTCTTGATTTAAGGATTTAGAAGTTGGAGTTTTTTCCAACTTCTAAATTGCTAGGATTCTTCTTTTGGCCTTTACCTTCTTTTATTGTAATTAATTGTTGGTACATCTACATCTAATCTGTAATTGATGTTATAGTATGGGTCACCTTTTGCTATTGTTCTTCTCCACCTTTTTACGAATAATTCATATTCTTTAGCAAATCTTTTTTGTTTTTCTGGGCTATCATCTTGTCCCCTAGATTTAGATTCATAATGATATAGTTCTACAAATGGGTTATATACAATTAGTAATTTTTCTTTTCTTACTTTTAAGCAAAAATCAACATCATTGAAGGCTACAGCCAATTTTTCGTCAAAACCTAATAGTTTGTTGTATAAGTCTTTTTTTACCATAAAGCATGCTGCTGTTACTGCACTTAAATCTTGCACATAGTTTATACTATCATTTTTGGTAAAATCACTTTCTTCTATTTCTCTATATTTGTGGCCTGCTAGTCCTCTTATTCCAATTGTTACTCCTGCGTGTTGAATGCTTCTATCGTTAAAATATAATTTGGCACCACATATTCCAACACTTTTTCTTTGCACATACATAAGCATTTGCTCTAACCAATCATTTGTTATAACTTCAATATCATTGTTCAAAAGTACTATATATTCACCTTCTGAATTTTCCACACCAAAATTAACAATTTTTGAATAATTAAATTCCTTTATTTCCATTTTTATTACTTTTATTCGTGCATCTTGTTTCTTTATTTTCTCATAATATTCAAATGTTTCTTGGTTTTTACTATTATTTTCAACTACAACAATTTCGTAATTTTTATAGCTAGACTTTAGTATAGAGTTAATTGCTTTTTCTAAGTCTTCTATATGGTCCATATTTGGAATTACTATTGATATTTTAGCGTTTTCTTTTATAGTGTAGTCTATTTTATATTGTCCTTCAAATTTTCCTTTTCTTACTCTGTCATATTTTATATTATTTTTTTCTAAGTATCTTTTTATAATATCAATTTGTTCTTCTTCGTCTATTTTTTCTTCTTTAACACTATATAAAATTTTATCTATATGCATTATTCTGTTAGTTTTAGTAATTGTATTTAAAATTATATTATATATTGGTTCTGTTTTACTTAAATTTTCCAAAATGTTTTCATTTTCCTGCAAAAATTTAGTCTTTATTATTATAAAATTTCCAAAATAATTTTTTGAAAGTATATTATCATAGGCAAAATGTGGCTTAAAGTTTGGATTTTCTCTTTTTCCATCTATTAAATAGTCATTGTCTGCGTAAATTAAATTACATTCATTATATTCTATAAATCTTTCTATATCATATAGTGCAAAAGGCAACATCTCTATGCCTTTTGCTATAAATATACAATAGTCACTTCTTAGTTTTTTTATATTTTCTAAATATTTATCAGCATCAAAAAATTGTATACTATAATTTTCATATGTTTGGTTTGAAATATCTATATTCTCATTATCCTTACTAGTAATTATTGTAAATTTAGTATCTAACAATGGCTCATATTTTTTTTGCTCTTCTATTTCTTCTTTATTTGGTTCGTTTAATAATTGCCATTCTTCATATGCGTTTAATACTGTTTTTCTATATTTTATATAATTTTTTAATCTTCTTACTTCTGTTTTCATTCCATTTTGTCTTATACTTTGTCTAAAATTTTTAGCTTTTATAATTAATTTATTCATCTAATAGGTTACCTTTCTTTATTTTTTTATACCCATTTTAACTAAAATTTCCCTTAATTTTCTTTTTACTCTTCTTAAAAATCTATATACTTTTCCTCTTTCATCTACATGTACTACTGGTGTCATGGTTTTAGCAATTTGTGTAGCTTCTTTTGTAGCTTCAAATGGTTTTTTATTATAAATTGGATTTATTGCTTCTGTGTTATTGTAATCAGTATTTAGCATATCATCTACCGCTTTTAAGAATTGTTTAAATCCTCTTTCTAGTGGATAATCTTGCATATATTTTACACCAAATTCTGACATTTTGTTTCTTTCTTCTTCACTATCTACTAAGTGAATTATTGCACTTGCAATTGCCTCTGGTGTAGGTCTTGCAAGTAAAACTCCTTCATCTGGCATATCATATATATTGTTTTCTTTGTATAGTTCTACTACTGGAAGTCCTGCTGCCATCATTTCGAATGGTATTCTTGAAGGGTTTGAAGCACTCATACATACTCCAACTTTGCATTTGTTGTATAATTCATTACATTTTGTAATTGGTATAATGTTTAAGTTTTTACATTCAAAATCAAAAGTTGCTGGCATGTTTGAACCATACAAATATATTTGTATGTCAGGTCTTAAAGTCTTTACAATTCTTAATGCTTTTAGACCTATATAATCACATCTTCTTGATTTTTCTGGTTGATATACAAAGCAAATTGCATTTTCTTTTTTTACATTGTCCAATTTTTTGTAAACATTTAAATCTGCACCAAAATCAAAATATTCTACTGGATTTTCATATTCTGCAAGCATTTTATGTGCAAGCCATTTTCCTATTGTTACAGGTTTAAAGCCATATCTATATGAATTTTCTGTAATTATATATTGGTCACCCATTGGGAAGAACCATGGCTCAAAGTCTTGTATAAAATATCCTTTATGTTTTGCAGGTAGATTTCTTACAAATTCTACTATTTGCCAGCCTGTTGCAAATACTATATCATAGTCTTTTCTCATACGAATTCCTACATATACACCTGCATCACATGGCTCATAATATTCATTTATTTTTTGTTTAACCATTTCTGCTGTAGAAACATTATCATCTTCTACATATATGTCACACTCATACCCTTGCCTTATTAAAGCATTTACATTTTGAATAATTGTTCTATGTCCTCCTGACCCTTTTCCTGGATGAGGAATTACCCATGCTATTTTCTTTTTTGCGTTTGGGTCATAATGTGTTCTTCTATATTCATTTAATACTTCTTCTGATATTAGTGGAAGCATAAAGCTTCTTCTTAATTCTTGTTTTTCTTTTATTTCTTTTGGTAATTCATATAACTCAGTAATTTCATCTTGCAATCTACAAATTTCTTTAAATTCTACATCTGCTTTTACTGTTGTGCATACAGATTTGCTATGTTTTCTGTAATAATTTAGTGGTTTTGAGTTCCAAGCTATTTTTCCGTTTCTTAGTGCATTGTAATAAATATACCAATCTCCTGCCACTTTAAATTCTGTTGCTTTTTCTAATATTTCGCTGTAATCTTGTTTTTTCCACATTACACTTGAAACATTTAAAATAGTATTTGTTACACTTAGATGTTCTATTATTTCGTCTTTTCCGTCTTTTGTGTAGTTTGAATTCCATTCACCTGTTCTACACATATCATATAAGTCGTCTGATTTTTCCCTTATTAACATATTGTTTTCGTCTATTCTTGCAGATTCGCAATAAGAAATTACTACATTTTTATCGTCAAAACCTTTAATTACCTCTTCCACAAAATTATTTTCAGCACTGTCGTCTGCTTCTGCAATCCATATATAATCACCTTCTGCTAGTTCAAAGGCCTTTTTCCATTGTTTAAATACGCATCCACTATTTTTCTCGTTTTTTATAAATGTTACTTTTATATCTTTTATGTCTTTTATTTTATTTTCTATTACTTTTACACTGTTATCTGTTGAGCAATCATCTAATATAATTAATTCATAAATAGGATATGTTTGCATTAATATTGAGTCAATTCTTTCTGTTATAAAATCTTGGTAATTATAGTTTGGTATAACAACACTTACTTTTTTAGGATTTTCTATGTTTAACTTTTCTTTTCGATTTTTATAAATATTAATTTTTTTATTCATTTTCTTTTCTCCCTACTATTCTTTTTATTTTTCTTTTTACAAATGTAGATATTTTTTGATTTTGTAATTCTTGTATTTGTTTTTGCAAATTCTCTATTGCTTTATCTTTTGCTTCTTCCCTTATTTTCATATTTTGCATTTCTTGTTTTGTAGCATCTATATCAAAATAATGTTTTTGGTTGTAAAATTCCCATACTTCTTCATCTCTTATTTTTTCTTGTAATTTTACATCTAATAGCTTAAATATCTCTAAAAATTCTTCTAATTCATATTTTCTTATTAATTCTTCTATATTTACAAATCTTCTTAGTGAAATTGTATATACAAAAGACCTATATAAAATATATTCTGCTGGAATGTTTTTTTCTTTCCATTCTTGGTCAAAAAAGTATAACTCATTTTCTATATAAAAACAATTTTTGAATGTCATATCCCAAAAACCATTTTCTAAAAAATGTAGCTTGTCCTTTTCTTCTTTTGTAATTATTATGTCGTTTTCATCAAATATTGTTTTTTCTAAATTTTTTAACACTTCTGAAGATTTTTTTATTTTATCATAAAACTTATCTATTATAAAATATACTTCATCTTTGTTTCCTTCTTCCAATTTTTTGGTTAGTACATTTGAAAGCATATTTTCTTGGTTTATGTATGTGCTTACTATTTTTTCATTTTGAACAGAATCTAACATATTAATATTTTCTTTATTTAATAGTGAAATGTTTTCTTTTATTTGCTCATAGTGCTTTATTGCCTCATCACTTACTACTTCTTTTTCTACATATTCTGGTGTTATTTTGGTTATAAGTCTATACTTAGATTTTCTCATATTATTAAATGAAATATACTCATATTTTGCATTAAAAACTTTTTTGGAGGCTTCTACAAAATATGCATTAGCAAAAAATGTAAACATATTTTCATCTGCCTTTAAAATTTCCCTAAATAAATCTATTTCATTTACCAATATATCTGCATTTTCTACTGGATATGGTGTATATTTGTCTATTGTATTATATTTTGGCAAGCTTTTGTCTGAAAATATTACATTTGGAACTCTATAGTCTGGTAAAGGATAATAAAAATTTTTATATTTATATCCTGTTTCTTCTAAAAGGTTAATCAATTTTTGTTTTGTATAGGTTTCTATTTTTTCTTCTTCATTATTGTAATTTAAAAGGCTAACAAATTTTTTATTTAAGTAATTTTCTGGATTTCCCACAAAATATTTTATTCCAAATCTATTATCTACACAAAGCAATATTTTTCCGTCTTCTTTTAATAAATTTCCTAGTCTTTTTAAAATTTCTTTAGAAGTATTTTGCTCTTTTGTCGCTACATATGGCAAAGTTCCAATTAAAAGTATATAGTCAAATTTTTCTTCTATTTTTATATCTTTTAAATTTCCTACTATAATTTCTACGTTTTCTATGTTTTCATGTTCTTTTGCAATATTTTTTGCGTTTTCTAAGTTATTTTCTATTGTTACCACTCTTGTAGCCTTTTTACTTAAAAGCTCAGTGAATTTTCCTGCATTTCCTCCTATTTCTAATATAGAGCTTTCTCCTTTAAAAGGATACCAATTTAATACATAATTTTCTACAACTGTATCTCGTTTATTTACTAAATTTTCCTCTTCTTCTTGATAGAATTTCAAATTCAAATACATATTTTTTCTCCCTTTTATTTTATCTTCTTCCTTGTAATTTTAAAATAAAATGCCTTATTTTAAATGGTATATTTGCTAAAATTGGTAAATTTAATATTGCAAAATTCTCTATGTAATATTTAAAAGTTTCTGTTTTGTATAGTTGGTGGAATATCTTCCAATCTCTAAAATTTATATATTTTTTATTTTTTAACATTTCAAAATAATTGTAAGATTCTAAGTTTTGTTTTTGTATATTTTCGGGAAATACATTACTATTATTTACATATGTTTTAAATAATTGATATTTAACATTTATAAACAAATTTCGTACCTGTTCTAATTTTGTAAATTTGTGTGATATATGGTTGCTTCCAACTTGGTTTCCTCCATGTTGCCTATATTTTATAGTGGTTTCATTTAAATATGTAACTTTCCCATATAGAGCCACAATTAAACCTATCCATGTATCATGTATTACATATTTTGAATCTGTTGGAATAGGAATTATTTTATCTAAAAATGCTTTTTTAGACATTAATGTGCATCCCGTTACACAATTGTACAAATATTGCATTTTGTAATCATCTACATATTTTTCTATTTTTCTTGAAAGCATCATATAATTATTAAAAGATGGATACATAGTTTCTAACTTTTCGTTTACAACCTCTAAGTCTGTAAATGCTAAATCTGCATTATCTTTTTTTAGTTTATTGTATGTTTTTTCAATTTTATCTTTGTTCCAAACATCATCTTGGTCTGAAAGAGCATATATTTCGTTTTCTACTTTTGTTAGTAAAAATTCAAAATTCTTTACATATCCTAAATTTTTTTCTTGAAAAAATAATTTTATTCTGCTATCTTTTTTTTCATATTCTTTTAATATTTGTCTTGTAGAATCTTTTGAACAATCGTCTGAAATTAATAGCCTAAAATTTGTATATGTTTGATTTAGTATGCTATCTAATTGCTCTTTTAAGTATTTTTCACCATTATATGTTGCAAGTAAAATATCTATTTGCTCCATACTTAATCACATTCCTTTACTTTATTTTTATAGTAATATTTCCATCTTTTTCTACATAGTTTTCTTTTACGTTTAATTCTTCCATCCATTTTCTAGTTGCTTTTGTCTTCCAAGTTCCTGAATCTTCACCTGTTCCAGAATCATTCTTCCATAGCCACTCAGGCGTTGGCCACATACATATTTGTGGTTGTATTTGACTATACAGTTCTTTTGTTGCTCCATTTTGTCCATGGTGTGACATTTGCACTATATCTGATTTTAGTTTTTCTTTTTGAGTATCTAATAACTTTTTACTTAAATTTACTCCTGTATCTCCAAGTACTAAAAATGTTGTTTTTCCTGTATTGAACTTTATAACTAAGCTTTGTTCATTTCCTGAGTTTTCTGTAATTTCTGGATTTTTAATTCCTAAAATTTCAGCTTTTATTCCATCTATGTTTATTTTCTCGTTTAATTTTGCTTGATGTACTTTATTTTTTATTTTTGCATTATTTTGTAAAGTATTTAAAAACTTCTTAGAAAATTCTTTTCTCCCCGGTTCATAAGTTTCATACCATTCATAGTCATTTGTAGAAGCTATTACATTTGAAATATTGACCTCTTCATTATTTACAATTTGTACAAATGCTCCTGCATGGTCATCATGAACATGTGTAATAAACCAATAGTCTACTTTTTTATTGTATTTTTCCAAATAATTCACAAGATTTTGTGAATCTTCTGCATTTCCACCATCTATTACAATTATTTTATTATTTTTTGTTTTTATTACATATCCCATCATTTGCTTTTCTGTTTGATTTCCTAGCTGAGTTAGTTCTATACTTTTATTTTTATTTATTATAAAAATTGCAACCATTATAATTAGCAATACTATCATAAAAAATATGCTTATTTTCTTTATTTTACTCTTGTTAAGTTTTCTGTTCTTTTTCATTTTTTCATTCCTTTTATAGATATCTTTTTAGAAGTAGCCAAAATTCAATTTATTTTTCAGCCATATTCAATTTTTCTATTTTTATTTTTGTATCTAGCTTTACTATTCCCACACAATCTTTGCTAGAAATTATTTCTACTAGCAAAGCTTCATATTTTCTGTTTAGTACTTCTAACTCTCCTTTAGCATTTATGTGTGTACAGCTAAAAGATAAACTATATGCTCCAGGTGCAATTGGCAACCTTTGCTTAAATTCAACTGTTACTATATCTCCTTCTTCATATGTGCCTGGATATATTTTTTCTATCATAGAATTTGTACCTGCTATTTCAATTCCGTTAAAGTTTTTAACCGTCATTGTAAATATAGGGTTGTCCACTTTTTTGTTAAACCTAATTTTTGATTTTAATATTACTTCTTTTTCATTATCTATAACATTTAAAAAGTTGCCTTTTTCATCAAAAATTCCATAATCTATAACTTCTGCCTTCAAATTTCCATATTCAATTAAATTTGGATTTTGGTTAAAATGAATTTTCCAGCTATTTTTTTCATCTTCTTTTTTCTTGCTTTTTATTTGCTTTCCATTTTCTATTTTGGTTTGCTCTTTTTGCTTAGAATTTCCAGTAATTATCTTTTTGTAAAGTTCCACTCCCTCTTTAGTTTCTCCATCAAAAGTTTTTGCTCCGTTTTCCAAAATAATTACTCTACTACAGTTTTTTAGCACATCTGAAACATTATGTGTTACAAAAAGAATAGTTTTTCCCTTTTGCTTAAAATCTTGGAATTTTTTAAAGCATTTTAATTGAAAAGCAATATCTCCAACAGATAAAACTTCATCTACAATTAATATGTCTGGGTCAACATTTATTGCACATGCAAATGCAAGTCTTGCAAACATACCAGAAGAATACGTTTTTACTGGTTGTGATAGATGCTCCCCTATATCTGCGAAGTCAATTATTTCTTGCTTTTTAGCTTCTATTTCTTTTTTAGTAAGTCCCATAACTTGCCCGTGTTGATATATGTTTTCTTCTCCTGTAA
Organism: uncultured Clostridium sp.; assembly: GCA_900553865.1. GTDB lineage: Bacteria > Bacillota > Clostridia > TANB77 > CAG-508 > UMGS1663. Next base: position 9,884 of record USFC01000006.1, on the reverse strand, counting down.
GTTCTGGGTTAAAAGCTGTTCCTAACTCTAAAAGTGAGCTTATTTTGCCATTTATCTCCATTTTACCAGAAGTTGGAACTGCAACTCCTGTAATCATTTTTAATAAAGTTGATTTTCCTGCCCCATTTTTTCCTAAAATTCCTAATACTTCACCTTTTTTTACTTGTAGGTTTAAATTTTTTATTGCTGCAAAATCTGTGTGTTTTTCATATTTTGGAATTATCGTTTCAATTAATCTATCTTTTTTATTTTTAAACATTTTATAATTTTTGTTTAAATTTTCTATGTTTATCATTATTTTTTCATTATTATCTGGCATTTTTATAAAATATCTCTCCTTTTGTCTATTATATATTTATTTTCGCACTTTCTTTATTATAAAAAACTACATTTTTTCATCTTCATATATGATAACTACGGGCATTAGCTCTTATAATATATATTATGCGCTCCTTTCTACAATACATCTGCAAAATCTTTTTTGTTTCTTTTGAATACACTATTTCCCCAAACAAACATAACAATTGTAATTGCCCAGAAAACTATTGTAAATAAAAAGTTGTTTTGTGTTACAATATTTCCTTCTATAAATACTTCTCTAAAAGCTGTTACCAAATATGTAAATGGTGTGCATTTTACTAAAGTTAATATCTTTTGATGATTTTCCAACATACTTAAATTCCATACTACTGGTGTAAACCAGAAGAATAATTGCATTGCTATACCAAGTAAATTTGAAAAGTCTGGTACAACTGTTGTTACAGCAGATGTGAACCTTGTAAAAGCTATAACAAAGCAATATGTTGCAAAAATCACATATATTAGTTCTAATATGTTTGGAATATATCCAAATATTACGCAAACTATAGTTGCAACTGCAACTAAAAATAATGCTACAAAGCTTGAAGCTACTATTGAAATCATGGGTATTACATCCACTGGAAATACTACTTTTTTTACCAAATAGCTATATGCTCTTATAGAATTACTTGCACTCATTATGCTATCGTTTAGCCATTGCCACATTGCCATGGCTGGTAAAAACCATACTACATAAGGGTCATTTCCAGCGCTTCCTGTTTTTAGTATATATTGAAATACAATTACATATGTAAACATAAATACAAATGGTTGTAAAAAGCCCCATATACTACCTAGGCTTGTACTAGCAAAACGATTTTTAAAATCATTTTTCCCTAATTGCCATATTAATTTTTTATTTTTTATTACAGATTTTATAAATTCCATTACATTTCCTTTCTTTATTTACCTCAAAATAACTTAGTGCATTTGGGGTATTATAGTAAATATAGTAAGTAAGAAATTAGTGGAAAATGAAATATTCCTTCTTCTTTTATTCTTCTTTTTCCTATATTTTTGTATGCTAAATATTTATTGTATTTTGATAATTGAAGATTTAATATTTTTGTTTTTAGTAATTTATTATAATATTCAATTACCTCTTCTTCTTTTTTATTTTTTGGTAAATTAAGTTTATTTCTATATTCCAAACACATTAAGCTTCCGTCTAAATATGCCTTTTTTATTACTCTTTCATTTCTATATTTTTTGTAAGCTTTATAGCTTTTTCCATTTTCCTGTTTCCACATACTTAAGTTTTGTTTTAAGCTTCTTCCTCCAAAGGCATTTGAACTATGAAGCCTATATTCAAATAAAGGTTCATCTATGCAAGCTATTCCATTTTGTTTAGCTGCCAAATATACATTTATCCAATCATGAGCCATTACACCTTCAGTAAAAGGTAACATTTGCTCTTTTATTTTTTTTGTAAACATACATGAGCATCCAATTGCAATATGCCTTGAAAAAGCTAAAATATTTTCTTTTCCATTTACTTGTGGTAAGTTTTTGTATTTCAAATAGCTATCCTGCAAAACCTTTCCATTTTCATCTATTTGCTTGCAATCTGAATATACTAAATCTACATTTTTTTCTTTTAAAACTTTTATACACTTTTCAATTTTATTTTCATACCATATGTCATCATGGTCTGAAAAACATATATATTCTGCTGTTGACTTTGTAAGTAAAAATTCAAAATTCTTTAAATACCCTAAATTTTTTTCTTGAAAATATAGTGTTATTCTTTCATCTTTACTTGCATACTCTTTTAGCGTTTTTCTTACACTTTGGTTAGTAGATAAGTCATCGCTAATTAAAAGATTTATATTTGTATATGTTTGCTTTAAAATACTTTCTATTTGTGCTTTCAAAAAATTTATATTTGTGTTATATGTAGCCATTAAAATATCTATTTTTTCTTTCATTTTCATTTATCCTTTAATAATTCTTTTCCACCTTTTAAATAGTCTATTCCAGAAAAAATTGTAGCAATTACAGATACTATCATCATTAATGTTGTAAGACTATTTATAGCAATTTCATAGCCTCCTGTTAAACTGTTTGTAAATATAGCGCCAAAGCTATTGTTATCTATAAATGCTAAAATAATTGCTATCATTTGTGTTACAGTCTTTAATTTTCCCCAAATACTAGCAGCAATTACTTTCCCACCTTTTTCAACAGCTATTAATCTGTAACCAGATACTATAAATTCTCTAAATACTACAATTGTAGGAATCCATGCTGGAAGTTTTCCCATTTCAACTAAAATTATCATTGCTGTTATTACTAGTATTTTGTCTGCAATAGGGTCCAAAAATTTTCCAAAAGTAGTAACTTGGTTTCTGCTTCTTGCAATATAACCATCTAACTTATCTGTTATAGAAGCAATAATAAATATAAGGTTCAAAATCCACGAAACAGTTGGTATTCCTAAGAATTCCCCCGGTATATTAAAAAAAGTTACAATTATCATAATTGGCACTAAAATTATTCTAAATATTGTTAATTTGTTTGCTAAATTCATTTGTATATTCCTCCATTTTTTCTTTTATTTTTTTACATGCTTATTATATAATTGTATACTAAAAAAAGCAAGAAAAATATTCAATTTCTCGCTTTTTATACTGATTTGTAATTTTAATCAAATATGTGCCTTTATGTAACTTGCAAAATTCAAAAATAAATATCCGCCTAGTGTCCTTAGTATTCCTTCATTACTATTTCTACAATATCTGCAACATATTCACCTATTATTGGAATATTTAAAGTTACTATTTTTTGCAAAATCCACACAAGTATTGCAGTTATTAGCGTTACTCCTATTCCAATGCCAATTCCTTTTGAAATTCCAGAAATTAAGTTTACTACTAGCAATCTTTTTCTATTTCCTAATAACTGACTTATTTCTATTATATTACTTTTCAATAATTTTTGGTTTAAATCATCTATTTGATTTATTAATATACTTTCTTTTTCTTCTTTTTTCTTTTTTCCAAACATAAAAATACACCCTTTATAATTAGGGTGCATTTATTTTTCAAAATTATACTTTTTATTTTTTATTTATACTTTATGTAAAGGACAAAATTGACCCGTCCCCAAATGTCCTTTAGTCTAGTTCGTTTACTAAAGTATTGCTAATTGTTTCTTTGTTTTCGATTTCATTTTTTGCTTTATTTTCTTTTACTAATTTTTCTAATTTATTTATTAGTTCTTGTAATTTATTAACATCTTTGCCCATCATTTCCCAATTGTTACTTTCATTTGAAGTTGTTAGGTTATTGTTGGCATTTATTATTGTATTTATTAAATCTTCTATTGTATCTGTATTTTCTATTTCTATAGCTACCGCTTCTTTTGAAACCAAATTTGTTAAGGCCTGTTTTAATGTATCTCCTATTGCTATTTTATTACCTGATGATACTATTACTTTTTTTAGTGTTGGCAAAGAATCTTTTTCATTAAGGTATTGAATATATATAGGCTCTACATATAGAATTTTGTCATTTAATGGAACTAATACCATATTTTTTATTATTTTTATTCCATTTACATTTAAAGTTTCTAATTCTTTTACAATTCTTTCATCTTGTGATAACTGTGTATCTAATTGCATAGGTCCTAGTACATTGGTATCTGCTTGATATTTATAGATTGTAAGTTTACTTTTTCCACTTGTATCACAAGTTCCTACTAAATATGAAATTAGATTTTGCTTTCCTTGTGGTGTATATAAAAGTACTAACCCTAATTGTTGTTCTTCTTCATTTTCAGTTTTAACCATAGTATAATATGGTTCTATATCTGTACCTGTTTTTGTTACCACTTTTCCTACATTATAGCTTGCAACTTCCCATATATCATTGCTTCTGTATAATACATCTGCTTGAACATTATGATATCTAGCAATTATGTCTGCTTGAATTTCATATAAATATTTTGAATATACAAAATGTTCACTTATATCTGCAGGTATTTTCTCTTCTAAATTCATAAATAAATCTGGATATATGTTTTTATACGCCATGGCAATTGGGTCTGTTCTATCTGTTATATAAAAAGATATTGTTCCATCATAACTATCTATTAATACTTTAACTGAATTTCTTATATAGTTTAATTCTATTTTGCTTGTAGCACTTTGTCTTATTGTTGTTTTTTGAGAATATGGATAACTATCAGATATTGTATATGCATCTAATACCCATATTATTCTTCCTTCATCATTTACAACTGTATATGGATTTTCGTCATACATTAAGTATGGCATTACTGTTTTAGCTCTTTTTATTATATTTCTATTTGTTAATATTTTGCTTTCACTAGTAACATTTCCTGAAAAAGCTAACTTTAAATCTCCTTCTTTTATTGCAAGTATCATTCTATCTATAAAATTTAATTGTAATCCAGCTTCTCCAGTATATACATTTTCTGCATTTTCAGCTTCTGCTGAATCTAAAATTGGATAGTCAAATTCTTTTTTATCTTTACTATTTATAACAACTGTATCATTTGTTTGTGTTCCAAAATAAATTCGTGGCTGTGTTATTGTAATTGCTTCATTTGTTTTTTCAAAGCCTTTTTGCATATGATTTAAATTTCCACTTTCAGTTGTAGTAGTTGCTGAAGTTACTATTGTACTATATCCATGTGTATATTCATAGGTTTTGTTATTATATGTGCCTGTACTACTTATTATTTCTCTTGGTGATAAATATACTAATTGAGTTTTTCCATTTATTAGATATTTTCCAACTTGTGTATCTCTATATGAATAATATCCTTTTGCTGTTTGTCCATTATTTAAGTCTTTTAAAACTATATCACTATCCATAAGGTTTACATTATTTAATACGTCCTCATATTTAGTAATGTCTTGGCTAGTTATTGCTTCTGGTGTTTGCATACTTATTTCTTGCGCATCTATTCCATATGCATTTTTCGTATATTCTATATTTGTTTCTATATATTTTTTTTCTTTGTCTAATTCATTTGTTGTAACAAAAACTGATTGAAATATAATTAAAGTAAAGAATAGACCTACCAAATAAACAGGTACAATTGATATGCATATTAATACTTTTTTGTTTTTACCTTGTTTAAAGTTTTGTATTCCTCTATATATAGAAAAAATCATAACTACAGCTAATATTCTATATCCCCACAATTTAATAATTACATCTGTAAGTCCTGCTCCATATAAAGAATATGAAGTTTCTTCGTTTTTTAAAGTTAAAAATTTTTCTGTGCCTATGTCTTGTGTTTTTACAAATACAAGGGCTGCAAGTAGCAAGGTAATTATCATTGCAAAAGTTGTAAGTTGTTTTATAATAACACTATTTTTTAAAGTCTTTCTATCTACTCCATCAAAAAACATATTGAAAGACACTATATAATAAATTGCCATATATATTAGTAGTGCTACCATTATCGCCATAAAGTACCAAATTACAAGTTCTATAAATGGCTTTTGAAATACAAAATATCCTATGTCCATTCCAAAAATAGGATCTTGAATTCCAAATTGTGCACTATTAAAACATAATAATAGTTTTTCCATAATAAAGCTTGAAGTTGCTGCGCTTACTATTATTGCTATAATAAATGAAATTGATTTATTTAATAGTTTTGGCATTTCTTTATTTTCTTGGTCAAAAAACTCTTTTAGCCCATTTCTTATTCTTATGTTTGTAATATAAAACATAAAATAAATTATTCCAAAGTTAATAATTACTGTAATTGCTGCATATTTTATGTTTTGCCAAAATGCTGTAATATATTTTTCGCCTATTTCTAAGGTTTCTAAATATGTGCCCCTAAACATTACATATGCAACTATAAGTGCAATAAAAGCGACTGCTATAACTATAAAAAATCTTTTTTTACTTTTCTTATTTGGCTTTTGTTTTGCTTTTTCTACAATATTTTCTTCGCTCATTTAATCCTCCTAAATTTTTTTTACTTCAATTCTTGCTTTTTAATATTGTGGTCTAAATTTATTATGTTTATTACCAATTTTAGTCTAAAAAAGCATTAACAAATTCTTCACTGTTAAATACTTCCATATCATCTATTTGCTCTCCAACTCCTATAAATTTAATTGGTAAGTGGTTTTCTTCTACAATTCCTATTGTAGCACCACCTTTGGCTGTTCCGTCCAATTTTGTTAGTACAAGGCCTGTTATATCTACTGTTTCTTTAAAGGCTTTTACCTGCATTATTGCATTTTGGCCTGTTGTAGCATCCAATACTAACAATATTTCTTTTGAAGCATTTGGAAGTTCTCTATCTATTACTTTCTTTATTTTTTCCAATTCGTCCATTAAATATTTTTTATTATGAAGTCTTCCCGCTGTATCACATATTAAAATATCTGCATTTGTTTCTTTAGCTTTTGCTATTGCATCATACACTACAGAAGCTGGGTCTGAGCCTTCTTCTTTTTTTACAATATCACATCCTGCCCTATTTGCCCATACTTCAAGTTGCTCTACTGCTGCTGCTCTAAATGTATCTGCTGCTGCAACTATTACCTTTTTGCCGGATTTTTTTAATCTATTAGCTATTTTTCCTATTGAGGTGGTTTTTCCTACACCATTAACTCCTACTACCAATATTACTGCTGGCACTGTTTCTAATTTTAAGCTAGAGTCTTCTTTATCTAATATATCTTTTATAACATTTTTCAAAGCTTGCTTTACCTGTGCTTCTTCTTGTATATTTTCTTTTTTTATTTTATCTCTTAAAGTTGCTATTATTTTTAAAGATGTTTCTGTTCCAACATCTGACATTATTAGTACTTCTTCTAATTCTTCTAATAATTCTTCATCTACTTTTCTAAAATTACTAAATACATTATTTATTTTCTCATCAAATGATATTTTTGTTTTATTTAATCCTTGTTTTAATTTATCAAAAAATCCCATCTTTTATTTTTTCCTCCTTAGCTTTATGATTTTTCATGAAAATAGTATAACATAAAACTTAAAAAGTAGCAACGATTACTCTAATATTTTTTGCCTTTAAAATTAACACCCCAGCCAATACGGTTGGAGTGCCAGTTTTCTTTATGACATTGCTTGAACAACATAAACTTCTTTAGTTGTTACATAAAAGATGTTTTTTATATTTCACACAATTTTTATTATTCCCACTTAATTGCTCTTAGTCCTAGTGGGCTTCCCCATGGTGCACCTGAAATTGAATTTTCCTTTTTATGAATTATTATTTCTTTTAATTTAGTTGCATTCAAAAACGTTCCAATATTTATCGTTTTTATTGTTTTAGGTACCTCTACTTTTTCTAGATTAGTACAATAAGCAAAATTTTCTGAATTTAATATCTCTACTTTATTTAAATCAATCTCCGTCATTTTATCTTGACTGTAAAAGGCTTGCTCCGCTATTTCTTTAACTTCGTCTATTAAACTAAATTTTCCATTTATTTCGTACAAGGCTGTTATTAGTTTTTCTTTATTTTTAGTATATAAAACCCTGTTTTCGATTATGTAGTTTGGATTTTTTTCATTTATTGTAATATTTAAATTGAACATTCGATATGCAAACATAGAATTTATACTTTCTGCTTTTTCACCTATTATAACATCTGTAAGTACCCCACTAGCATTAAAAATCTGTCCGTCAAACCTTTTAGTTTCATCATTAAATATAATTTCTTTTGCTTTTGTTGCGCCTGTAAATGATTTTGTGGCAATAATTTCTGCTGGCTCTTTTAGTTCTATTTTACTTTCCTTTGAATAACAAAATAGTAAGGTTTCAGGTTCAGTTTTTGTATATATACAATTTTCCGCTGTTTTTAAATAATTGTTGTCATTAGATATTTCTACTGAGTCTATTGTTTCTGGTAAAATATTTACACCTAATTTTTGTAAACTGCTTGGTATTATTAGCTTTGTTATATTATAAATTCCTATTATTTTGCAGCCAAATTCTGTTACTCCTTCTGGTATTTCAAAAGTAGTTTTATTTTCATAATATTTTTTAGAAACAAATAACACCTTACTTTTTGAACTTGGCATTAACATTCCATTAATATAAATAAATTTCGTGTTTTTACTATTTATTTGTATTTTATCTAACTGTTTACAACCATCAAAAGCTGCTTTATCTATACTTTCTACATTTTCTTGTATTTCAAATTCTGTAAAATTACAATTTCCAAAAGCTGAATGTTGTATTGTTTTTATATTGTTTCCCCTAAATTTTATATTAGTTAAACCTGTTGTACAAAAGGTGTAGCTCTCTATATTTTCTATATTTACCGGTATTTCTATATATGCAAGTTTTTTGCAAGTATAAAATGCTCCAGCAGCTATTGTAGTAATTGTATCTGGCAATTCAACTTCTACTAAATTTGGGCACTCCATAAATGCCCATCCGCCTATTGTTTCTACTCCATCTTCCATTATTACCTTTTCAAGTGTTTGGTTATTTGCAAAAGCCCTAACTCCTATTTCTTTTACCGTTCTAGGTATTATTATTGTTTTTAAACCTTCTACATTTGAAAATGCCCCTGAATCTATCTTTGTTACGCTGTCTGGCAATCTTAAAGTTCCATTTTCATCTACTAATAATAAATTTCCATTATCTGACTTTAATTCTCCATTTTCTATATTATATGGATTTGGCTCTACTCCAACATTTTGGGCTGCTTCTATTACATTTTTGTCCTTTGTATTTACTATTAGCTTCCCTTTTATAATTTCTATTTTTTCTAAATCTTCATCTGTTATATTTTTTATTATATCCTTTATTGTCTTTTCATCATTATTTGTCTTCGTATTATATGCTACAGAAGTCTTTCCTGCTGTTAAACTTTCTTCATAAAATTCAGTGTTTTCTATTTTTTTGTCTGCTATAAATATTCCTAATTGCTCTTTATATGAGGCTAAGCTTGTCCTAATTTTAGACTGCTTTGCCTTTGACATAATGCCATTACTACCTATTACTAAATTTATGCTTACTCCTGCTAATATTATCAAAACTACAATAGTTACTACTAAAGCTACCAAAGTTATTCCGTTTTCTTTTGTTTGTCTATTTAATTTCATTTTTAACTATTCCTTTCAATTTCTAATACCTAATTTCTAAATTTTGAAATCAGTCATCTGAAGTCAGAAAATCAGACTTCCAACGCCTTATATTTTAAGCTGTCTTGTTTTTGCTTCACTTTTAATTTTTTTCTTATTTTGCTCTCTTTAAGGAAACAACTTAAAGAAAATTTAACTGCTGCATATCTGCTCTGAAAATACTTAGAACATCAAGTAATTGGGTATACTGGTGATAATTATTATAAAATATTTTTGCCCAATTTTACTTTCAAAATATTTTACCTAATTTTTCAACTTTTTATTGATTTCTCAATATTTTATTGATATAATTTGACTATGAAAAAAATCTTTAAGTTGTTTCCTTAAAGATTTTTTTACATCATTTTTTATTTGATTTTCATTATCTTTCAATTGAAATTTGAATTCTATTCTACTTTTCTATCTTTTC
>USFC01000005.1 GCA_900553865.1 uncultured Clostridium sp. | reverse complement strand
ACGGTAGTGGCAAGAACAGAACATTTTTTAGTGGTTTCATTTTTTCTTTTTTAAACCTCTACGGCTCTAAGTTTTCATGTTTCACACAAATTATTTTATCCTATTTTTATATATTTTACACTTCTCTATATATACCTATTTTGCTTAATATATTATATATTTTATTACCATAAGGAATCATATTTATTTCTTCTTTATTAAAAATTTTTAGTGAAATTATTGCTAGTACGTATACAAGAACTGCGACTAATATTGAAATTATTGTTGCCATTTTTCCAGCATTTATACCTACTAAAAATAAATATACTGCATATGAACATATTGACATCATTAATGTTGCTAATACAGGTTTTAAAACAATTTTTGAAAATGTTAAATCTAATTTAATATTTTTTAATAATGCTTTTATCCCTATTAAAAATGCTATTGCATGGCATACTGCTGTTGCCAAGGCTGCTCCTGCCGCCCCTATTTCTTTTATTGGCACCAATACTATATTTAAAATAAATTTAACCGCCACTCCTATTAAAAGTGCTACTGTTGGTGTCATTATTTTTCCTATTCCTTGTAATGCTCCATTTATTGTCTGTTCTAAAACTGTAAAAATTATTGATAATGCACTTACTCTAAATATTAGTACTCCATCTGGTGCATTTGGAAATAATAAGTTTAAAATTGGTCCGTGCAAAAAGTATCATTCCACAAGTACAAGGAAGTCCTATAAGTACTGTAAGTAGTAATGAAAATGATATTCTTTTACTAACTGCTATATTATCTCCTTTTGCCTTAGATGCTGTGATTGTAGGCACTAAAGCGGTTGCCAAGGCTATATTAAAGGAAAGTGGAAGAGTTACTAAAGTATCTACTTTACCACTTAAAATTCCATATTGTTTTAAAGCTTCTGCTTCAGTTAAAAAATTTTGAAGCCCTCTTTTTACTGTTGTGGAATCTATATTTCTATTAATTGAAGCTAAAATAGCACTTAACGACATCGGAATTGAAACTGATAGTATCTTTTTTATTGTTTTGCATATGCTTTCGCTTTTCTGTACCTTTGATTTAACAATTTCCTTAGCTAAATCTTTTCTTCTTGCTTTAAAATATAAATACAAATAGAAAAAGCTTACAACTGTGGCAAGCGTTGTTGCCAAATTAGCTCCCGCAGCCATTAAATTAGTATTTACTTTAGAGCAAATTGCAACTATTTCAACTATTAGCACTGTAAGTAGTGTTTTAAATAATTGTTCTACTGTTTGTGAATTTGCTGTTGCTTTCATATTTTCTTTTCCATTGAAAAATCCTCTAAAAACGCTAACAATTGCAACAAAAAATATGGCTGGAGATAATGCAACTAAGGTCAATTCAGCTTCTGGAATTAAAAGCCAAACATTTGCTATGTAATTTGCTCCCAAAAATAAAAGTATGGTCCCTGCTAAGCCTATAACTGCAAAGGTTCCAAAGGCAATTTTAAATACTTTATATGCTCCTTTATAATCATTTTTGGCAGTATGCTCAGATACTAGCTTTGCTACTGCATTTGGTACTCCTGTTGAAGAAACTGTTAAAAGTAATGCATATATAGAAAACCCAGCACTATAAATTGCATTTCCCTTATCACCAAAGCCTTCCTTATTTGTTAAATACCATTTATATACTAATCCTAGCAGTTTTATAATTATCTGCGAAAACATAAGTGCCATAACACCTTGCATAAAGCTTTCTTTTTTTACCTTTTTTTCTTTAAAAACTTTCATCTTCTCATCCTTGTATTTTTTTTCTAATATTTTAATTATATTAGCTTCTTAAATATTTATGCTGCTATTTATCTTCCTTCTTCTAATATCTATATAATTACCTTTCTTGCCTGCTAAATTAATTAACAAATTTGCCTAAAACACTTGAATTTTTCGCCATTTTGTAAGATAATATAGGTGAATTATTTTACATGAAAGTGGTGAAAATTTTGAAATACATAGACAAATTTTTAAAATTTCTAAAAACAGATAGAAATACATTTGTAACATATATATTAACTTTACTTTCTATATATTTCATGGTAGATAGAATTGTAGAAGTATTATTTTTAATTTTTACAGGTGTAAGCGTTTCATATTGGGGACCTTTTATGTACACGTTTGCAATTGCTTGCCCTGTATTTGCTTTTTTGTTTGGCTTTGCTTCAAAGTTTGCAAGTTCAAACAACATGAAATCTACTTTATTTAATTTATATGTTATTTGCTTATACACAATAGCAATCTCTATGGTTGTGCAATGGATGAACCAGTCTATATGGTTTGGTTTATTATCACTTCCTGGTTATTCAACTCTTGCCAATAATTTTCCAGAATTATTTAGACCTGCATTATCTGCTATAGCATTATACTTACCATTAACAACTGTTCCTAAGTTATTCGACTTCTTATACAAAAAGGTTAATGATACTCGTTTACTTCAAGAATCTATTTGGGACTATGGAGGAATCAAACTTTCTGCTGGTTCTAAAGATGGCACAGGTGCTTACTCTTGCGAAATGTTTATATGTATGAATAAAGAAACTGGCGCAAAAGAAATTATTCCTGAGCAAAGTCGTTTTAATCAATTTTTAGTAGTTGGACCTTCTGGTACTGGAAAAACTTCTTTAGTTTTTGAACCAATGGTTGCAAGAGATATTGAGAAAAAGCACTTTTTCTTAGCTACTGCTAAAGAAATGGGCTATACTGCTTTAAAAACAGGAATTGCAACATTAAATTGCCCATACACAAACGACTATATTAATGAACATTTTACTTTAAATATGTTAACACCTACTCAAGGTAAAGAAGGTTTATACAAAGCTTATATGAAAAAAATGATTTTAGGTGAAGCTGGTGGAAAAATTATTTACAAAAATTTAGGTATTACCTCTATTTCACCAGATTATGAATCTATTTCTCATATGATGGATGTTGCTGAAAACTTTAACATTCCATATCATATTGTAGACCCTAATGATAGAGCTTCTATTGGATTAAACCCTTTTGTATATGAAAATCCTTTAAAAGCTGCTGGCGTATTTAATTATGTATTAAAAACCATGTATCAAGGTACTGTTGAAAATATTGATAAAGTTAATATGGAAAATGATGCAATTGAGGCAATTGAAAATACATGTATATTACTTAAAGCAAGTTATCCTATTATATATAAAGATAAAGACTATTTGCCTACACTAGAAGATGTTTTAAAATTATTTAAAAATATGAATGCAGTTGAAGAATTGTGTAGCAAATTAGAAATTATACCAGAAATTAAAGACGAATATGCATTAACTCTTAATTACTTTAAAAAGCATTTTTATGAAGATTCTCCACGTAGACTTCAAACTGAAAAAGCTTTACAATATGCATCTTCTGTTTTTGAAAAATTGCTTCGTTATCCAGGTGTAAAAAATATTATTTGTAATAGAACTAGTAATATTAATTATGAAAAAATTCTTGAAAATGGTGAAGTTGTATTCCTATGTACAAGAAGAGGTGACTTAGGCGCAAGTGTTCACAAAACTTTTGGTATGTTCTTTATACTATTAATGCAAAATGCTGTTTTAAGAAGACCGGGAAACGAAAATACACGAGTTCCTCACTTCTTATACATTGATGAATTCCCTGAGTTCATTTCAAAAGCAACAGAACCTATATTTACTTTATACAGAAAATATAAAGTTGGAACAACTATTTCTTCACAAACTTTAGCACAACTTGGTGATGTAAATTCTAAATATAGAAATACTATTGTTTCAAATTGTATTAACAAATTAGTATTTGGTAATAATTCTATAGAAGAAAATGACTGGTGGTCTAAAGAGTTCGGTAATGTTAGAAAATGGGTATTTAGCGAATCTTATGACACAGCAAAAGAAAAATACAGTGATACAAAAGGTAATATTTCTTGGGGCTGGCAACCAAAATTTGCTCCAGATAAAGTAAGGTCTACTGGTTTTAAGTCTTGTTTATTTAAATATAAAAACAACAATGGTGGAATTCAGCTAGCTGACGGTAAATTAGATTTTATGGATGCACGATATAAAGAAAAACATTCTATAAAAAATTATGATTTTGAAAGGTTTACAAATGGAATATCTGAAGAAACACCAAAAAGTAAAAAACATTCAAATTGGAAATCTGAAACCGAATTTGAACAAGATTTAAATGGTGACTTTGATCCAATTAAATCAGATAGCAATAATTAAGAGGAGATAAAATTCTATCTCCTCTTTTTCTCTACGCTTTTCTATATTCCTAATAATTTAACTTCTACATCTTCCATTTTGTATTTTTTAGTTTCTGAATCTTGTTTAAATTCTACTAAAGTCTTTTCGAGAGTTTCTTCATTTTGTCTTAAATCTGTTGAAAAATACAATTTTAATTGTTTAATTTCTACTTGATTTACTACTATAGTTTTAAAAGTTTCTGCCATATGTTTTTCATCTTCACATATAAAAATTAATTGTGGCATTGAAGCAAAGCCTGAATCTCCTGGTACAAAATTATCATAAAAATCTTTATACAATCTCATTTTATCTACTAATTTCTTTTCCCAGTCTTCTTCTCTTCTTACTACTTCAAAAACAAACTGAATTGCTTTACCATTTTTAGTTAATTTAACACTTCCTCCAGTTGCTTTAAATACCTTTCCTGCCATTTTAGCGTTAATTGCAGGCTTTGGAATATATGAATCAAATGCTTTTACTTTTCTTAAGTAAGCTATAATTGTTTGATTTCCAGCTAAACGTTTTTTTATCATTGCAACAGGTTTTGTATTATCTGTTGGTTGCCATTTGCACTCTATTTCTTTAGAGTTTAATAAATATTTTCCCATTTTCTCTAAGCAATAAACTCTATAAATTCCTTTGCCTTCTGCTGAACTAAAATAATATCTTGTTAATATTTTAGATTTTACTAATTGTTCCAGTTTATTATTTAATTTATCTTGTGATTTAGCATCTATTCCTTTCCACTCTAGTAGTTGAAATATTTGTCTTGACGTAATAAATTCAAATTCATTAACTAACTCTAATATTGCAAAATGAATGTCTGTAATATGCCCAATATTTATTTTGTGTACAATTTGATTCATTGATACATATCCATCTTTTCCGTCAAATACTTTAATTTCTCCTTCACGAATTGCAAATGGTGATACTTGTGCTTTAATTTCATTATCTTTTACCATATAATTTCCTCCTCTTTTTAGAATATTCATTCTAAAACACACTTAAATATATTTAAACTTATATTTAGACAATAATTAATTTCACTTTCTTTTTTTCTGGAATTATTTTTTTAATGTACACATTTACATCTTGCCCATACTCAATTCCAGTTTTGTATTCTGCCATTCCAACTAAATTTGGTGTAAGTTCCACAAAAATTCCATTTTTATCTTTTTCAGCTTCTCTTGCTATTCCAGTAACAATTACTCCTTCTCGGAATTTTTTTGCATTTTCTTCCCACGTGCCTAATAGCTCTTTATATGAAAGTAAAATTCTCTTATTTTCTCTATCTATTGATTTTACCACAAATTTTGCTTTTTGTCCAATTCTAAACCTTTCATATGGTGATTTTATTCTAGCAACAGACATATCCTCAATGTGAACAAGTGCAGATTGGCCTCCTTCTATTTCTATAAAAGCACCATATTTTTTAATATTTTTTACAGTTCCTTCTACAATCTGTCCTTCTTTTAATTCTTCATTCCAATTAACTGGAATAAACTTTCCGTATTTCAATTTTTATCTCCTTCTTCTTTTGTTTTCTAAAATTTTAAACTTGATATTTCTTCTTTGGTTAAGTATCTCCATTGACCTATTTTTAAATCTTTCACTCCTATATTTCCAATTTTGCTTCTATGTAATGCAATTACCTTTTTTCCTATTGCCTCACACATTTTTCTAACTTGTCTATTTTTTCCTTCATGTATAACTATTTCTAACCTAGAAATGTTCTTTTCCTCGTCTATTTTCATAATTCTAACCTTTGCAGGTTTTGTTTTATATTCTTCATCAATAATTACACCCTGCTTTAATTCTTCCACATCTTCGTTTGTTACTTTTCCTCTTAAAGTTACTGTGTATGTTTTTTCTACTTCATGTTTTGGATGTGTTACATGGAATATAAAATCGCCATCATTTGTTAGTATTAATGCTCCTGATGTGTACATATCTAATCTTCCAACTGGAAGTAACTTTTCACCTGCATTTTTTACTAAATCTACTACTGTATTTCTATTGAATTGGTCTTTTACAGTAGTTACATAGTCTATTGGTTTGTTTAGCAATACATATACCTTTTTTATGTCTTTGTTTACCTTTTTCCCTTCAAATTCTACTATATCTTTAAAAGGATTTACTTTTGTTCCAAGCTCAGTAACTATTTTTCCATTTACTTTAACTTTTCCTGCTAATATGTATTCTTCTGCTTTTCTACGTGAAGCAATACCGCTATTTGCTAAATATTTTTGTAATCTTTCTTCTTCCATTTTTCTTTTCCTTTAAATTTATTTTTCTAAATGCTCAATTATATTTTTAAAATACTCAGGTAATGGTGCTTCTAGCTTCATCTCTTTTCCTGTAATTGGATGTGTAAATTCTAATCTTTTTGCATGTAGGCATTGGCCTTCTACACCATATTCATTTTTTCCATTTGAATATACTACATCTCCTATTACAGGATGACCTATTTCAGCCATATGTACTCTTATTTGATGAGTTCTACCTGTATCTATCTTTATTTCCAATAAAGTATAACTTCCTTTATCTGTTGTATATCTATTTAATACTTTAAAATGGGTAACCGCTTCTTTTCCGCTCTTTGTTACAGCCATTTTTTTTCTATCTTTTGTACTTCTACCTATTGGCATATTTATAGTTGCTTCATTTTCTGCTATTGTTTCCCTAACTAATGCAATATATGTTTTTTTCACTTCTCTATTTTTTATTTGATTGCTCATTTGTATATGTGCCTTATCATTTTTTGCAATAATTAATAGTCCCGATGTATCTTTATCTAGTCTGTGGACTATTCCCGGTCTTAGCTCACCACCTATTCCAGATAAACTATCTTTACAATGTGCCATAACAGCATTAACTAAAGTGCCATCTGGATTTCCGTTTGCTGGGTGAACCACTAATCCTTTTTGTTTATTTACAACTAAAATATCCTCATCTTCATATATAATGTCTAATGGTATGTCTTGAGCCTCTATTTTTACTTCTTTTGGCTCTTCTATATTAATTTCTATTATATCTCCATTTTGTACTTTATAAGCTGGCTTTTCTGATCTTCCATTAACATTAATCTTATTTCCTTCTAATAGTTTTTGAATCATACTCCTAGATAAGTCTTGCATTTGTTTACTTATATACGCATCTAATCTTATTTTTTCATTAACCTCATTTACATGTATCTCTTTTTTCAAAATTAGCCATTTCCTTTCTTGGTTTTAATTTAATTAAGTCTATTCCTACTATAATTACGAAAATAACAAAACCTATTCCTATAAATATATTTGCTATATTAAAACTAGGAAATTCGCTTATAATGCTTGATATATTTATATAATTTATTACTTTCTTTTGCACAATTTTATCTATTAAATTGCTACTTGCCCCTCCTAATATAAAAGCTAACGATATTCTTGTAGCCACATTCATATTAGGCATTTGTCTTATTAAAAATCTTGTTAATATTACTATTATTAATAAATCTGTTAAAACTTTTGTTACCACTTCTGTATTTTTTAAACATTGTTCTTTTGATTTTTCGTAATGTACTTTTATAGCATTGTTTGAAACTTGTATATTTTCATTTGCAATTAATATGTATTTTATGGTTTGGTCTATTAGCAAAACTGCCAAGATTAACACTATTATTAATATATATTGTCTTTTTTCTTTCATTTTACTTACCCTTTTATTTTCTAATTTGTTATAATTAGAGTTTATTTTTAGCTTTCTCTTTCATATATAACAAAGCTGTCATCTTTGTATAATTGTTTATATTTATCACTTCTTGATAAAAATAAATTCAATTTTGCATTGTTTACAACTATTACATGTGTAATTCCATATTTTTCAAATTTCGTTTCATAATATGTTCCTATTGCTGAAATATTTATATAATCTGAAAAAATATCTCTTCCTTCTTCTCCATCTTTTTTATTAAATTCTGGTGCATACAAATCTGCTCTTGAATCTATAAATACTGGTATTCCTCTAAATAATAAATAACTTCCATAATTGTATTCATTATATAATTTTATATTTTTTACATCTAAGTTTTCTAGCATCCAATCTGCTGCTGCAACTGGATATTTTTTATCATCTATAAATTTATTGTCCTTTTTAGGTGTAATATATGATAAAGATAGGCATGCTACTATTATTAAAATTATAATTTTTCCAACAAATGTGGTTACAAATTTTGTTATCTTTTGGAAGCCTTTTTTATCATATTTGCAAACTATATAATTTATCCATTTTGCAAATATAGGTACTCCTATAAGTATCAAAAGTGAAACCTGTCTTCTTGACATAAAGCTTAGGAAAATAAGCCCTCCTATCATAAATAAATCACTTAATTTTACTTTTACATCTGTAAATATTAATGTTCCCAATACTAATGCTAACACTATCATTGTTGCTTTATCATTGTATAAAGTTAATGGTTGATGTTCGCTAATGCTCTTTGTAGTATTTCCTTGCATTGTTTTTATTAAATATGTATATGGTGTATCTCCAATTGGTGTTAAAAGTCCTGTAAATGCACAAATAATCATAAGTAAAATTAACCATTTTGCTGCACTATTTTTTTCTATTTTAATTCTAAAAGGATTTGCTCTTTTTTCGTCTTCTTTTGCTTTTATTTTAACTGACTTCTCTTTTGTTTTTTCTAAAATTTCTTTTGCTTCTTCTAATTTTTTAACTAAAATATTTTTCTTTTCTTCATCTTTTTCTTTAGCAATTTTCTTTTCTAAACTATGTATATTATCTTCTCTATATTTTACCATTGATTTTCCAATTACATTGAAATCCAATATACTTGCTATTATGTATTCTGCTACATATGGTAAAAATAGTACAAAGAAAAATGGCCATACTGCACAATGTACGTTTGCAATCACAATTGATATTAAAATAATTCCTATAAAATATCTTTTCTTTTTAGTTTCTAAAAACTTTTCTATAAATAAAACTGTAAGTACAAATAATATAAATGTTACCAGTTGTGCACGTGCTGCTATAAAGTCTTTTAATAAATACATTGCAAACATTGTTAATACAAATGAAATTAAATTATTTTTGCTTAAGTGTGTGATAGTTATATATAATAAAACTCCTAACACGCAAGCTAAAATTACTGTAGTAATATAAATAAATAGCATTCCTCCATCATGTATTCCTGTATGTTGTCCTAAATTATAAATTAAATATGTTGCTGTATCATATGCCCAATGTGGATATGTATAAGGTAAATTTTCATGCCAAGAAAATGGGTCTTGCATATCTATTCCTTCATTTATAATATGTTCTCCTATTTTTATTGTATAATATGTATCATTTTGTAAAGTAACTGGTGCTAGTGAAAAGCTAAATAAAATTATACAAATAATTGCTAAAACATTAAATCTAATTTTTACATTTTTTTCTTCTTGGTTCATTTTTATCTTATCCTCCCTATTTTTATATGCCTAATTATATCTAAAAAAATGACCAATTACAAGCTTATTAATATTTTTTTTAGCTGTTTTTAGGGATGGAGCAAAAAAACAGTTAAAAATATCTCATTAGGTTTAATTATTATACCTGTTTTTTTGATTCGCCCCCAAAAACAGCTAAAAAAGAATGACGCAATTTAGGGATATTTCCTTTTGCGTCATTTATTATTATCCGTTTATTTGTTTTGCAACTTCTTCAGCAAAGTTTTCTTCTCTTTTTTCTAGTCCTTCACCTTTTTCAAGTCTTGCAAATCTTACTATTCTAGCACCTTTGTCTTCTACCATTTTTCCAACTTTTTGGTCTGGATCTTTAACAAATGGTTGCTCTACTAAACAAATTTCTCCATAGAATTTTCCAATTCTTCCTTGTACCATTTTTTCTGCTATTTCAGCTGGTTTTCCTTCATTAATAGCTTGTGCTTTTAAGATTTCCATTTCTTTTTCTACTCTTTCAGCTGGTACTTGGCTTCTTTCTAAATATTCTGGTCTAGCTGCTGCTATTTGCATGCAAACATCTTTTGCTAATTCTTCTGTAGCATTTTCCATTTCAACTAAAACTGCTATTTTTCCATCTCCATGGATGTAGTCTTTAACCATTCCTGTTTTAGTTTCAAATCTTTCAAATCTACGAATTGACATATTTTCACCAATTGTAGCTATTTTAGATGTTAATACTTCTGAAACTGTTTTTCCAGGTTCTGCTATTGATTCTTCAGCTAATAATTCCTCTACTGTAGCTGGTGCATTAACAGCTATTTGTTTTGCAACATCTGCAACAAATTTTCTAAATTCTTCATTTTTAGCAACGAAATCTGTTTCAGCATTTACTTCAACTACTACACCTACTTTTTTATCTTCGCTTATATAAGATGCTGCTAAACCTTCAGCTGCTATTCTTCCTGATTTTTTAGCTGCTTTTGAAAGTCCTCTTTCACGTAATAATTCAATTGCTTTTTCTGCATCTCCATCTGTTTCTGTTAAAACTTTTTTGCAGTCCATCATTCCTGCGCCTGTTCTTTCTCTTAAATCCTTTACTTGGCTAGCTGTAATCATTTTATTTCCTCCTTTTTTATGTCAAGGGACACATCTTACCATTTTGTCACCTCCACTTAGTTTAAGGAATATCCTCTCCTCTTGCGAATTAGTATTCAAATGGTATTATTGCTCTCCTTTTTATAAATTTTATTTTAAAAGGATAGAGCAGATAAAGGCTCTACCCTTTTTTATTTTTAAATATTATTCTTCTACTGTTTCTTCAGCAGCTTCTACTACTTCTTCAATGCTTTCTGGATTAGCATTTTCGCTAACCATTTCTTCTGCTACGTCTGAATCCATAGATTCTCCTTGTTTTCCTTCAATAATAGCATTTGCCATTGTGTCAGCAATTAATTTTACTGCACGAATTGCATCATCATTTCCTGGAATTGGGTAATCTAAATCTTCTGGATTGCAGTTTGTATCTATTAGCCCTACAACTGGAATTCCTAATTTTCTAGCTTCTAATATAGCTATTCTTTCCTTTTTAGGGTCTACTACAAATAAAACTCCTGGAATTTCAGTCATATCTTTAATTCCACCTAAGTTTTTCTCTAATTTTTCCATTTCTTTCTTTAAAAGAATTACTTCTTTTTTAGGTAATACTTCAAAAGTACCATCTTCTTGCATTGTTTCTAATTCTTTTAGTCTTTCTACTCTTTTACGAATAGTTCCAAAGTTTGTTAGCATTCCTCCTAACCATCTTTGGTTAACATAGTACATATCGCTTTTTTCAGCAGCTTCTTTCATGCATTCTTGAGCTTGTTTTTTAGTTCCAACAAATAAAACTGTTTTTCCTTCCTCTGCTTGCTCTTTCATAAATGCATATGCTTCATCTAATTTTTTAGATGTTTTTTGTAGGTCTATAATGTGAATACCATTTCTTGCTTGGAAAATGTATTCTGCCATTTTAGGGTCCCATCTTCTTGTTTGATGTCCAAAGTGAACACCTGCTTCTAGTAATTGTTTCATTGCAACTACTGCCATTTTTCATTCCTCCTTTTAGTTTTACCTCCACATTATTTCAAGCATTTAAAAAGACTTGTACGTTTTATACAAGCACTCTTTTCAAACTAATAAAGTGTGTGTATTTTTAACGTTTAATATTTTATCATAAAAAACTCACAAATGCAAGCATTTTCTGCACTTTTTTTATTTTTAAAATTACCCGCAAAATTACCCCAAAAGGACTAGGTACTTTTTGGGGTAACTTTTATAATATTATTAATAAAGTATTGCTCTAAATGAGCCTGCCACATATCCTTCTGTTGCATAACTCCCATAACGCCCTAATGTTGTATTTTTTAAGTTGCTATACATTCCACCTCTTAACGTACAAGGATTGGCATTACTACTTGTAGCATAAATACAATATTCTGTAGTCCATTCCATTGTATTTGATGCCATATCATTTATCTTGCAAACTTCATCTCCTGTTGTCCCTGTATTTGTTAAACTTGAATTTGATGAATTTTGGTAAGAATAGTCTGTATTCCCTGAAAAGTTTTGAATATAAACTATTGCTGTATCCCATGCATAACTATTTATCAAGTCTGATGTCATCGTTGTATATAACCCTCTGCTTGCATTCGCAGCATTTAACTGTAATAAGCTATTCCACAATTGTCCTTCTTTATTTACAGATGATGTTCCATATGTGTTTGAAACTTTTGAATTTGCTTTTCCATCTGTTCCATAGCTAGCTTCATAACGTGCTATATAATATCCTCCATTTGCTTTTACACTATCAACAAAACCCTTTAAATTTAATGCTGTTGTATTTAATCCGTTTACTCCACTACTTAAAACTCCAGTTCTTGACATTGATAATTCTTTATACTGTGAATTTATTAAAACTTCTTGCGTATAATTTTCTGAATTTTGCTGTAATATTGGTGTGCCTTTTGCAAGTAAAGTTCCATTTGAATCTTTATCACTTGTACCATTTGCAAATGAATATCTTCCAAGTGTAATATCAACTGTCTTTCCGTCATTTTTCTTTATTCCATTTCCAACTGGTACCCACACATATTGGTTTCCTCTATTATTTCCTATTCCTGATTTTATGTCATTGTCTTCTATTACTATACCTTCAGTTACATTTATTCCACTATCTTCTGCCACTTTGAAACCTTTTGGAATTTTAATTTTATTATCATTGCTGTCTTTAGCTAATATTACTTCACTTAAAATTGGTGTTCCTCTTAAATCCTCTATTGTTAAATCCTTGTCTTCATTTTTCTTATACAATACAGGTCTAAATCCTACATACTTATTGGCTGTATCTGTATTGTGTCCACGGTTGGCTGCTGGTTGATTTGTGCTGCTATTGTCATACCCTCCTCCACGTATTACTGTTAAATACTGGCTATTCCATAAACAATTTTCTGTTGTATATTCTTGTATATTACCTCCTAAATCGTATATGTTGTTTGTCTTATAATATCCTGTCACTCGTACTTTATTTGATGATACATCACTATACCATCCTTTGTTTGCTGAATCTTCTGCATAAGTATTATCTTTTAATGTTACCCATGCAAGTGTTGTATCCCAAGCTTCTCCTGTTATTAATGTTGTTTTTACTCCTGTTTTTGCTTCACTTACCATTGCTTTTGAAACTGTTAATGCATCTGTTCTTGATATAGAGTTCCATACTCCTTTTCCGCTTTGTGACAATGGTTTTACACTTCCATCTGTTGCAATTTTAGTTGTTAAAGTATCATTATCTGTACTTTTTGCTATCCCTGCTTCATAACGTGCTATATAAAATCCTTGATATTTTCCTACACTTGCTTTTAACTCTAGTGAAGTAAAATCATCTTTTGGCACACTTGTATCTGTTGGTAGTAATGGATATTGTCTTGTATTATATTTCCCTGTTGTTATTTTTTGGTAGGTTACTACTGTATCACCCTCTTCAACTTCCTCTTGGTTAAGTACACATGGAACCCACACAAATTCATTTCCCGTTGAAGTTTCTTTTATTACAAAACCTGTATTCCATTCTCCTTCTGTATATTCAAAACCTTCTGGTATATATGGATGCGCATACTTTCCATTTGATTCATGAGGTTTATCTGGCTCTTTTGAAATTAGATTGTTATATATTTCCTCTATTTTATCTACATCTTCTCCATAAACTTCTGCTACTCTTAAATTACTTTTTAATCCTGATTTTTGTCTTATTCCTACTGTTATAAATACTGACATTAGTATTGTTACAAACATCAATACTGTAAATAACACTAGTGCTGATATTGCTCCTTTTTCCTGTTTGGTTTGATTTTTAATATTTATTTTTTCCTTTACTTCTTCTGTTTTCAACGCTTTCATCCTTTCTTTCGTTTTCTTTAAGTAATGAACTTAAAGAAAAATTTTTTAATACATAAATCTTAAAAATTATCACTAAAAGTGCCTTAATATTAACGGTTTTAATAAATATTTTGTTATTCTTATATATTATTTTTATTTATTTTATTCAACAAACTTTTTCTAGTTTTTTTATTTTGTTTTTTCATTTTCTGCTTGATTTTGTAACATTTTATGATATACTTTTTGGTAAAGAAAACTATCTTTAAGTTCATTACTTAAAGATAGTTTTTAGTTTTTTAGCTTTTTTCTATTGTGCCCAAAATTACCTGGTCCTTTTGAGGTACTCTTGGGGCATTTTTTCTACATTTTTTGCTAAAATTGTTGACAATTTTACTTTATTTTATTAAGATATAGTTGTAATTTTCAGGTAGTACTTGCTTACATTTTTAGCTTGTATTTAACCTACAAGGAGGATTAATTTAATTATGGATTTAAATAGATGTGAAAGATGCGGAGCTTTCTTTGCTTCAAACGATTGTGTTTGCCCTAATTGTAAAACAAAAGATATAAGTGATTTATCTAAATTAGAAAATTTTTTACAAGAAAATAGTGCACCGGCTTCTATTGAAGCTTTAGCAAATGATACTGGAATTTCTTCAAAAAATTTAAATCGCTTCATTTCTGAAAATGATTTTTCAGCTTATGGCGTTAATTTGGATATTTTAAAAAACACTACTATTAATTTATAATATTAATTTGATATAAAATTAAAACCCTAATTTTATATATAAAAAGAACAGCTTATATTTTTTAAGTTGTTCTTTTCATTTTTATATTATCTCCAAAATCATTTTTTCTTTTTCTACTTTTTTATCTGTTATTGTAATAGCTTGCTTTGCTAGTTCTTTAACTTCTTCTATTTTTTCTTTATTGTTTGAATATAGGGTTGCTATTATATCTTCTTTTTTTATATAGTCCCCTACTTTTTTATTTACTACTATTCCTGCTGACATGTCGATTTTGTCTTCTTTTTTTATTCTTCCTGCTCCTAAACTGCACGCAATTTTTCCTATTTTTTCTGCATCTATTTTGCTTATATATCCTTCTTTACAAGTTATATTTTCTTGATATTTTGCTTTTTCAAACTTTTCTGTATTTTCACAGTAAGTTATATCTCCTCCTTGCCTTTGCACTAATTCAACAAACTTTTTATATGCTTTTCTAGAACTTATACAGTTTTGTATTTTAACTTTATTTTCTTCTATATTTTCGCCTTTTCCTGCAAGTTTAAGTATATAACTTCCTAATTCTAGTACTACCTCTTTAACATCTTCAGGCATATTTCCTTTTAATGAATTTATTGTTTCTATCATTTCCAAGCTGTTTCCTACTGAATTTCCTAAAGGTTCATCCATATTTGTAATTATGCATATCGTTTCTTTTCCTGCAAGTTCACCTATTTGTTTCATAACCTTTGAAAGTTTTTCCGCTTCTTCTTTATTTTTCATAAATGCTCCACTTCCACAAGTTACATCTAATACCACTTTATTTGCACCAGCTGCTATTTTTTTGCTCATTATGCTAGAAGCTATAAGTGGAATGCTATCTGTACACGAAATTGTATCTCTTAACTCATATAACTTTTTATCTGCTGGCGCTAAATTAGCAGTTTGTGTTATTAGGCTTATTCCTATTTCTTTAACATTTTTTCTAAATTCTTCTTCAGTTATATTTGTTCTATACCCCGGAATAGCTTCTAGTTTATCTGCTGTTCCCCCTGTAAATCCTAGCCCTCTACCAGACATTTTCGCAACTGTCACGCCCATTGCTGCCATTATTGGCATCAAAATTAAGGTTATTTTATCTCCTACTCCCCCTGTTGAATGCTTGTCTATTACTGTTCCTAGTTCAGATAAATCTAATACATCTCCTGAATTTGCCATTGCTATTGTAAGATAAGTGGTTTCTTCTTTTGTCATTCCATTTAAATATATTGCCATCACTAATGCTGCAGCTTGGTAATCTGCAATATTTCCATTAGTGTAATTTTCTATAAAATATTCTATTTCTTCTTTTGATAATTCTTTTTTATCTCTTTTCTTTGCTATAATATCCAAAATATTCATTAGTTTTCCTTCTTTCATAAAACCTAAATTTTGCCATTAAACGCACTAATTGCTTTTAGGTATTTTTATATTTTTGGTAAAACTTCTTCTATGTAATGGGCAAAGTCCATATTCTCTTATCGCTTGCATATGCATTGCTGTACCATAGCCTTTGTGTTTTTCGAACCCATACATAGGATAAATTTCGTCCCATTGGCGCATTATTCTATCCCTTGTAACTTTTGCTATAATTGATGCAGCTGCTATTGAATAACATTTTGCATCTCCTTTTATTATTGGTGTATATGGTATTCCTAAAGTGTCTATTCTATCTAAGGCATCTACTATTATTCTATCTGGCTTAACTTTTAGCTCCTTTATTGCCATTGTTAGACCTTTTTTGGTAGCATTTAAAATATTTATTTCATCTATTTCTTTTTGCTCTATTATTCCTACTCCCCAAGCTATTGCTTCATTTATTATTTTTTCATATAAAGTTTCTCTTTTCTTTTCAGATACTTTTTTAGAATCGTTTACTCCTTCTATAAAAGACTCTCTAGGCATAATAACTGCTGCCACCACAACTGGGCCTGCTAATGGTCCACGTCCTGCTTCATCTATTCCACAAATTTTTTCTACTCCTGTATTATAAATTTCTTTTTCTATTTTTTTTAGTTCTTTTAACCTTTGTTCTTCTTTTTCTTTCATTTTTCTCGTTCCTTTCACACAACAGAACCAAATAGGCATTTTACCACTTTATGCCTCTCCTTTATTCCTCGCTTTGCATATTTTCTTCATTTTCAACTGTTTCAAAATTTTCTTCATTTTCAACAGCTTTTGCAGCATTTGCTTCTTTTATATCACTCAATTTGTAATATGTATTTTCTCCTATCTTTACTCCTTTTGCATAAATAACTTCTCCTGTAGAGTAGTTTACTATATAACAGCCTTCTCTTATTTTTACATCTGTTAAGCCCATTTCATTTAAAGATTGCTTATCTATTATATAATATTTTGAAAATTCTTTTTCTTCCTCTGAAATTACTCCTTTTTCTAACAGACTTTTAACATCTTCTGTTTCTAAACTTTCTTCTATTTTTCTTCCTATAAAAGTTCCTTTATCACTTTTTACTACTGCTTCATTTGATAGTACTTTTACTTTTCCTTGTATTAGCAACATGTCTGTTTCATACATTTTTAATACTTCTTTTTGTAAATTTTGCTTTACAAAAAATAATACACATACCACTATTGCTATTATTATAGCTATACATAAGATTAGCCCTATATGTGACATTCCTTTTTCTTTTTCCATTTTATTTTCCCTTTCTTTATTACTATATGTGCTTTTTCAAATAATATTATATATTGCTAAATTAATAAAATCAATATACTGTAACATTATTTTCACACGATTTTCACAATTATATTGTATTCTATTTAAGAATTGGATAAAATACTAAAAGACGTATGTCTTTTTTACGAAAGGAATGAATTTTATTATGGAAAAAAATGATGATAACATTATTGAAGGTCAAAAAGTTGAAGGAAGTAGTAACAAATATACTACTGTAAGTGAAATTTCAAGTAAGAAAAAAACTAGCAATTTAAATTTTGGAAAACAAGTTTTTATTCCGTTTTTGTCTGGTGTAGTAGGTGCTGGACTTGTTGTTGGAGTATGTTTGGGAATACCTAAAATAAAAAATAGTACTTCTACAAATAACAATTCAGGCACAAATTCTATTTCTAGCGATATTACAAATGGAACAATTTCTGCTGTTTCTTTGGAGAATTTTTCAGATACTAGCATGAAAGTTGCAAACAAGGTATTGCCTTCTGTTGTAGGTATAAAGGTGGAATATTCTGTTTCTTCTATTTTTTATAGGAACATGTCAAGTACAGCAACAGCTGAAGGTTCTGGAGTTATTATTAGAGAAGATGGCTATATTTTAACAAATAACCATATTGTAAATTCTAGTTCTTCTTCTAGCTATTATGAAGTTGGAAAAGCAAATAAAGTAACTGTTTATTTGTACAATGATGAAACTGAATATGAAGCAACTATTGTTGGTACTGACGAAGAAACAGATTTAGCTGTTTTGAAAATTGATAAAACTGGCTTAACTGCTGCTACTCTTGGTAATTCAAATGATGTTAAGGTTGGTGAATTTGCTATGGCTATTGGTAACCCTTTAGGCATGCAAAGTAGCGTTTCTTCTGGTATAATTAGTGCAGTTAATAGAAAAGTAACTACTGACAATAAAACTTATACTTTAATTCAAACTGATGCTGCCATCAATTCTGGTAATAGTGGAGGAGCTTTAGTAAATGCAAATGGTGAAGTCATAGGAATTAATACTTTAAAAATGTCTGGTTCTGGAATCGAAGGAATGGGATTTGCAATTCCTATTAATTCAACTAAAAATATTTATGAGCAACTTATTCAATATAACAAGGTTAAAAGACCTTATATAGGAATTTCTGGTAGAGATTTAGATGAAGAAACTGCAAAAGCAAATAATTTAG
Organism: uncultured Clostridium sp.; assembly: GCA_900553865.1. Classification (GTDB taxonomy): domain Bacteria; phylum Bacillota; class Clostridia; order TANB77; family CAG-508; genus UMGS1663. The sequence continues at coordinate 18,899 of USFC01000005.1, read as the reverse complement.
TTGTTGGTGTTTATGTTGTTTCTACTCAAGAATTTTCTAGCGCTGAAAAAGCTGGTATTAAAGCCGGTGACGTTATTACTAAAATAGACGGCAAAGAAATTAAAACTATGGAAGAATTAAATGAAGTTAAAAATGCTCATTCTATTGGCGATGAAATTACTTTAACAATTAATCGTAATGGAACAGAGAAAGAAGTAAAACTTACACTTCAAGAGCAATAATATATGTCCTCAAATGTTTTCGATTTGTTCACAAAATGGTCAAATAACTTTAGTATTATTATACTTGTAGTTAGTAAATAAATTTTACCCTTTTATTTACGAACATCCCCTTTTATTTTCTTAAAAAGCTGCCAAGATTTTCTTAGCAGCTTTTTTTACTATATATTATTATTTACTTCGTTTGTTGTTGTAGTTTCTACTTTGTTGTTTCCTGGAGTTATTTCTACTTTGCTATCTATTGGACATATTTGAATAAATGTGTTTCCGTCATTTACTTCTATTTCTTTTCCTTGTAAATCTTTATAAACTGTTTGCCCTGCTCTTGATGTTTTTTCTGCTGTTATTTGTATTGCTTTTCCATTTGTTATGTACCAGCCCTCTAAGGTTTTTACATTATCTAAGGTTTGTCTTCCTTTGTTTTCCCCATCATTTAATGTCGTGTTTTGGCATTTTGCTACTATTATATTTTTTGTTGTAACTGTTTCTCCTGTATCCCAATCTACTTGTTTTTCTCCCCTAGAATAACGTGTATATCTTCCTGTTACTTCGTCATATTCATATTTTACTGTATTACTTGTTGAATATGGTATTGTTACTGTTTTTGCTTCTAAATTGCTATCTTCTAAATTAACTGGATCTGCCACATATTTTAATACACTTTTTTGTGTTGAAGTTGTTCTATAACCTTTACGATTTGCAATTTCTAATATTTTTTCTGTACTTGTTACTGCATTGTGTGGTGCATATTTGTCTTTTACTCTCCAGAATGATTTTGAACTTTCGTATATTCCGTTAATGTTATTTACACCTAATTTTGTAATATCTGTTTGTGCTTGTGGACTCCAACCAAAGTGTACATATATAGCATCATTTTCTAAGGCATAGTCTAAAAAGTAATGTCTTGAACTACGTACAGGACCTAACTTTTGTAAATTTACACCTTTGTACAAAGCCATAAGTCTTGTTTCTCCACCTTCAACTATCATTTCATATACCATGTATGCGTCATTTAATGCTGCTTGTGGCATTGCTTGTTTATGGTTATCTATCATTACTGCTATTGGTCTATCTGTTCCACTAAAAGTTTTTGGTTCTTTTTTTTCTACTATTATTGGCTCATTTTGTTTGTTCTCACTGGTTGTTCCTTGATTATTTTCTTTTTTTCCATTTAATACTTTCATTCCTAGCAGTGCTCCTGCTACTATTATTAATATAACTAAAATTGCTACTAATACTTTAATTCCTACTGACCCTTTCATTTCTTCTTTCCTTCCTATATTTAAATTATTTTATTTACAAATATGAAAATTGCTATTATTACTGCATTTAACGCCGAAAGTACAACAGCTCCTGCTGCTACATCTTTTGCAATTTTTGCAACAGGATGAAACTTGTTTGTTACTAGGTTTACGGTTTCTTCTATTGCTGTATTTACCATCTCTGTGATAATAACTAACATTGTTGCAAATGTTAAAAACATTGCTTGGGTAATATTAACTTTAAAAACTATTGCAAAAATTATTACAAGTACTGCTATACATAGTTGTATTTTTATATTTCGCTGTGTTTTTACTGCATATACAATTCCACCAGTTGCTTTTTTCCATGCTTCTATAAAATTTTTGTTTTTCAGTCTTTCATCTTCCACAATTATTTTCCTCCCACCAGGTAAAATTTTAGTTTATCTAGTCTGTTTTAATATTTCTAAGACTGCCTCTTCTTTAGGCCTCATTATCTGCTTGTCCTCTTCTTTTATATGGTCATAACCCATAACATGGTAAAACCCATGAACTACCATGTATGATAATTCTCTTTCAAAACTATGACCATATTCTTCGGCTTGCTCTCCTACTTTTTCTAGCGAAATAACTATATCTCCAAGTGGTTCTGGTAATTTGTTTTTCTCTCTTTTGGCAACTATTTCATCAATTTCATTTTTTTCAAACATTGGAAAAGATAATACATCTGTTGCTCTATCCACATTTCTGTACTCTTTGTTTAAAACATGAATTTGCTCTGGTGTTGTTAAAGTTATACTTAAATAAAAATTTAAATCTAATAAATTTTCCACTTTAAAACACGTTTGAACAATATTTTCTATGAATTTTTTTAATTTTTCATCTTCTTCTACGTCTAAAAAAATGATTTCTTCTACTTCTTGCATAATATTTTCCTTCCTACATATTCGCCTTGTGTTTTGCTTACACCTTTTATAGTTTTCATTGCTCCTAATTCTACTAATTTATTTTTGTAAAATTTTATAATTTTATAGTATTTATTTTCATTTGTACATACTTCTTTCAAATCTGCACTGATAAATAAAATTTCTTTTTGCTTTTCTTTTTCTTCTTTATTTTGAATTTTCTCTATTTGTTCATATTGGTTCCAAAACTTTTTATATTTTTCCCTTTGTTCTGGTCTTTCCCAATATATTTTTGTAGATAACAATTTTACATTGTATTCCTCTATTAGCTTAATTAGCAAAGAATACGCTTTTTCTTGTTTTTTTATAACTCTTGTATCTACAATTAAACTTCTAACATCTTTTAATAGCTTTACATAGCATTGTTCTGCTACAATAAGTGGCAAACTATGTGTAAATAATTTTCTACTTATTGCAATTAATGTCATTCTTTTTTCTATTCCTTCATTTTGGTCTAACTTACCTACTTCGTAATTTTCAAATTTTTCATATTCTCCTATTACTTCCTTATAAGTTTTAGATTGTTCGTTTTCCATTCTTAATGGCAAAATTTTTGTAATATATTCTTCTAATTCTTTGAAGATTTTTTCATATATTTTCTCTTTGTTTTGGTAAGTTAATTGGTCTGCAAGTTTTATAGAAAAATGTTTTAATAGACCTTTATATAAAGCGTCCATTTTAGATGTGTAAAATGGCTTATACTTTTCTAACAATTTTGGTTTATCCAGTTCTTTTATTGTTTCATAGTCTAATTCTAATAAATATTTTTGCTTACGATATTTATATTCCAAATATTCTGTTTCTTTTATTCTAATTATTTCATAATATTGTGATAATGCATTTTTTTCAAAAGGTGATGCTGTATCGTTTTTTACTTTTTTGTAAATAGAATCCATTATATGTTTGTCTATAGATTCTAAATATAAACTGTAAGCATCTTCATATTTTTTTTGAAAACTTTCTTTCTTTTTATCGTCTTCCCCTTTTTCTGCCTCACAAAAAGCTTCATATGCTTTTAGTACATTATTCCTTTTCATTGAAATTAACATTCCATTAATTCCTATTTTTGTAGGAACTAATAATTTGGTAATAGTTGATGTTATTTTTGTAAAAAAGGTCTTATCCGCGTAAACTCTTAAACTTCTTTCTTCCATAGCATTTCTTCCTTTCAAAATACAATTTTTTCTTTTGTCCCAATTTCTTCTAGCACTTCATATATTACTTGCGCTTCTATATATTCTTCTGTTTCTTCATAATTTATGTATGTATTTAATATATTTTGTTTATCTTCTACTTGCTGTTCTAATTTTGACTTTGCTTCTTCTGCCGCCTTATTTCTAGCTTGTTCTTTAGTGTAATTTATTGTTTCTTCTACTAATTCTTTGTTGTTTTTTTGCACTATTTCAATTGGTAAATAAAAATCTAAAAATAATTTCAATTTTTTATTTTGTTCTATTGTATCATATTTTTGAAATTTTGAAAGAGTTTTATAAAAATTTATTGTAAAATTATTTATTCTTAGGGAATATTTCGTTTCCTCGTTTCCAGTTTCTTTTGAAACCACCTGTTTCAATGGAATTTTTACATTTTCACTATACCATACTTTTGCCTGAACACTGCCATTTGCATGCACATACCTTGTTCCTGTAAACTTTCCTTCTAACCATCCTCCTATAATAGGAGTGCCAGCTTTTACTACATCACCTTTTTGCACTAGGGGAGTGCCGTTTACAGCGCTTATCTTTTCAATTATGCCTGCTTTTTTTGCAACAATATTACAGTATTCATCTTCTTTAATAATTTCTGGCTTTTGGTCTGCTTCTACAATTTTTACAATTGCATTTGTTCCTTTTATTTCTACTCCTACCCATGCTAAATCATTTCTATCTAACCTCATTTTATTTATAATTTCTTTTGTGTCCACTTTTGATTTTACAGTGCCTATTTGCAGACCTTCTTTTTGCAGAGTTTCCAATATCTCATCTTTTTGTATTTTTTCATTTCCTACAATTTCAATATTCCACACAAAATTTGACAAAACAGCTATAACTCCAATAATTAATAACAAGGAAATAAAAAATATTTTTCTTTTTCTATATCTGTTAAAAATAAAAGGAATACCCTTTTTTTGCTTTATATTTACTCTGCATTTTGCCTGCTTGGCTAATTTTACTACTTTCTTAAAATCTTTTACTCCAACATTTACCTCTAATATTGTTTGCTTTTCCCTTTTGCTATTCCACATAAGAATTGACTTATTAGAGCATAAATTCATTAATCTTTCTATAAAATACCCTTCTATTGTTATTCTTACATATCCAAATAAATAGTTCTTAAATATTTGTATATACAATGTATATTTCCCCCTTATTCATCAATTGTTTTTTCAAAATCTATTCCTTCTATTTTGCCTGTAATTAAAATATCATCATTTGTCATTTCGCTTAATTTTAATTCAAAGCCATTTACATTAATAATTCCTATGTGAGTGCTTAGCCTTACATAAAAGTCTTGGTATTCTAAAATGCTTTTATAATTTTCAACTAGCAATTCTTCAAATCCCATTAATGTCATTTTAGGCTTTTGACTTGAAATTTCTTCTGGAATTTCAAATAACTCTTCAAAACGACTTTGTTTCTGCTTTCTTCTTTTCATCTTTATCTTTATCTCCTTTATTACCCACTGACGCTATTTAGGACACATGACGCAAAAAGAAACGTCCTAAATGCGTCAGATAATTAACGCTCAAACTGGTCTAAGGTAGCAAATTCATACCCCATTTGCTTTATTTGTTTTATGCAGTAATCTAACACATTTGTGTTATCTTTTGAATTTCCATGTAGTAAAATTACTGCTCCATTATGTATGTTATCCAATATTTTCTTTTTAGCATATTCTTCTCTTCCTTGTTTCTTTTCATCCCAATCGTCATATGCAAATGACCACATTACATGTATATAGCCTAAACTATTACAATATGCTACACTCTTTTCGCTGTATTCCCCTTTTGGAGGTCTTATGTATTTCATTTCATATCCAAATTTTTCATACACTGCCGTGTGAAGATTCATTACTTCGCTTTTTATTTGCTCTAAGTTAAGTGATGGCATGCTTTTATGGTTTACGGTATGATTTCCTATTGTATGGCCTTCATCAATCATTTTTTGTACTAATTCTGCGCTTGTATTTACGTAGTGCGCCGTTATAAAAAAGCAAGCTTTTACTTCATTTTGCTTTAATACTTCTAGTATTTTTTCTGTATATCCTGCCTCATAGCCTTCATCAAATGTTAAATACACTTTTTTTGATTCTTTGTTTCCCATTGCTATTCCTTTTGCTTCATCTATTATTCTTTTATTTGTTGCACCTAAGTCAGGTTGTTCATGTTTATCATTTCTTTTTATTCCCCATTCTATCTTTTTAGAGCTTAAATTCTCTATGGCTCCTGAACTTGTGCTAACTGCTTGTTTTTTAGTCGCTACGCTTACTATGTTAAATATAACTATGCTAATTACTATTACGCCAAATATATACAAATATTTTTTTCTCATTTTTTGCCTCCAACTTTTTTATTTAATATTATGAATTATTTAATAAAAAAATAACTAAAGTTTTCTGTTTCTTATATACATAACGTAATTTCCATTTTTTAGCAATTTGCTTGTTTTTTGAATACTTTTTGATAAAGTTTAACTTTTAAGTTTTATCCTTATTTTTCTTTATTTTTACGTATTTGTGCAGTTTTCGACATTTTTTTGTCTTTTATCTCAATTTTTCTATTGACATCAGTCATTTTTTGAATTATTATATGTGTAAAATGGTAATAGGTAAATTTTTCCATTTTGCTTTTATTTTATAAATTTATTTTATGCGGAGGATTATTGTATATGTTAAGTTTTGCTCTGTGTGATGATAACAAATCAATTTTAGATAAACTATGTAAAATGTTAGAAGCGCTTTTTATAAAGCACAACTTTGATGCCGAAATAGCTTTTTCTTCAACATCTCCTGAAGATACACTTCAATATGTTAAAGAAAATGTTGTGAATGTACTTTTGTTAGATATTGATTTAAAGTCTAGTATGTCTGGCCTCGATTTAGCTAGTGAAATTAGAAAAACTAATAAACACTCATATATTATTTTTACAAGTGCTCATCTTGAATACATTTTGATAGCATATCAGTATAAAACTTTTGACTTTATTCCAAAGCCTATTACTCTCGAAAGATTAGAGGAAACTTTTTTACGTATTATTGATGATATAAATTCAGACTATACTGGAACTAAATTTATACACATAGATAATAAAAATACTATTATAAGTCAAGACTGTATTAATTTTATAAAAAAAGATGGAATGAAATTACTTTTCTATACTGATAATAAAGTTTATGAAAGATATGGTTCTCTTAGCAAAATTAAAGATAATTTACCTTCCAACTTTGTTCGTTGCCATAAATCTTATATTGCCAATGTGGATAAAATTTCTAACATTAACTCAAATGATAACAGTATTTTCTTTGATAACATTTCTGATGAAGTGTGTTACATAGGACCTAAATACAAAAATAAAATAATGGAGGTATTAAACGATGATACAAACTTTACAAAATATTTGGAGTAGTTTAACTACTGAAAATCCCGATTTAATAACCGTGATTAGTTTTCCCTTAATTTTTATTGAAGCATACATTTCTATGCTCATTTTCACAACATTATTAGATATAACTACAACTAAAAAACAAAAATGGCTTTACGTTATAGCTCTTTCAACATTTAGTGTTGTAAGTCGATTTCTTATTTCAAATCCTTATAATGCTTTTGTAAATTTAGCTTTTATGTTATTATGTGTAATTTTTATATTTAAGACAACTATACCAAAAGCTATTCTTTCAATAATTATTCCTTTTGTTGTAGAAATTTTAACAGAATCATTTTTCTCAAAAATTTATTTATTAATTTTTGGAATAGACTATGTAGATGGTATGAATATTCCTCTTCATAGACTTATAGGAACATTGCTTATATACTCAATGATGTATGGAATTTATTTAATATTAAAAGCTTTTAAACTAAACTTTGCGCAAGTTTATATTTTTGATAAAAAGCAAAAAATGCTACTATTGCTTAACTCAATATTTGCTATTACATTAATTGGTTCACAATTATACATTATTACATTTTACACATATGCATTGCCAACATTTATAACTTTAATTAATATTTTAAGTATTTTTACATATGTAATAGTAAGCTATTTTACAATATTTACTGTATCTAAACTTGAACAAACATCTACAAACTTAGAAGAAGCAAGACTTTATAATAAAACCTTAGAAATACTTCAAGATAATACTAGAGCTTTTAGACATGATTTTTCAAATATTATTCAAGGTATGTCTGGTTATTTAGACAGAAATGATTTAAATGGTCTAAGGAAATATTATCCCCAACTTGTTCAAGATATTAGACATACAAATAACCTAACTACTTTAAGCCCAAATGTAGTAAATAATCCTGCTATATATAACATATTAGCAAACAAGTATCATCAAGCAGATGATTTAGGAATACAAATTCAATTAGAAGCATTTTTAGATATGAATGATTTAAACATGAAAATATACGAATTTACTAGAGTTCTTGGTATTCTAATGGATAATGCCATAGAAGCTGCCAAAGAATGTGATGAAAAAATAATAAATATAATATTTAGAAAAGATTCTAGAAGACATATGAAATTATTAATTGTAGAAAATACTTACACCAATAAAGATGTTGATACAGATAAAATTTTCGAAAAAGGTTATTCTACAAAAGAAGGGAACACTGGTCTTGGCTTATGGGAAGTAAGGCAAATATTAAGAAAAAATCATAATTTAAATTTATTTACAACAAAAAATGAAAAATTCTTTACTCAACAATTTGAAATATTTTATTAAAAAAGTAAAAACAAGATAGAATTTAAACTATCTTGTTTTTTATATATAATTGAATTTGTTTTTTAGTCTTTTTTAATTAATGAAGCTGGCATTTTTGGTTGATGCCATAATCCTAATATAAAGCATGCTGTGTTTGTAGATTTTGCATATCTTTCTGCCATTTTAGCTAATAATTTTAACATAATAAATTCCCCCTATTTTTATCACAATTATATAATAAAGTATTGCCGGCTAATACTTTTATTATCATTAAAAATTAAACCTTTTGTGCTTTTAGATATTCCTCGTATCCATATTTATTTTTAGTTATAATGTATGCTATTCTTGTTATTGAAAGTGTTTGTATAAATGTTCCTATAATAATTAAATTAGAAATTACTGTATTTGGTACAAATGCTGATACTGCTAAACTTAGTATTAAAAATACATATGATAATATTTTTTTAGTTTTTCTTTCTTTTTTAGTTAATATCGGTAGATTTTCTGTATCTGCAGGTGCATAAATGCTTACCATTATTATTCCTAATATCAAAACACCTAATATTGTTATATATTTTGACATTTCACTTGGGAAGTTCCAAATAGTACTTATATAGGCATTTCCACAATATACTAGGTTTGTACACAAAAAACATCCTATATGTGTTTTCATATGAAAGCCACCTGAAACTGTTTTGTATGGTAAAAGTAAAAAAAATGCAAGTAATGTTTGCCACCATAAACCTAAAATAATTCCTAAGCCAAACATTAAAAATATTTTTGGAATCTCTCCTACTATAAGCTGTATACCATAATTTATTATTTCTGCTTTTTCATCATCTACTTCTGGCATTTGCTTTCGAATTTTATTTGTTAGGTATTCACAAATTTTATCTATCATGTGCTCACCTCTTTTTTATTTTCTACAACAATATTACCTTTTTTCCGACTAAAATTTTCATACTATATGCAAAACGCAAAAAATCTTATATGAAAATTTAAAATTTTATTTTCATATAAGATTTTTATTGTTTTATAAAATTAACATAAACTATAAATTAGGTATATCTTCTAATTGTTTCCAACCACCTATAAATTCTGGTAAAACTTTAAAGGTCATTTCCTCTTTCGTAATTGGATGCAATATTGTAAGTTCATATGCCCATAAACAAATTTGCTTGCCTCTTCCTCTTGTTCCATATTTGTGGTCACCACAAATACTATGCCCCGCATTTGCCATCTGCACACGTATTTGATGATGCCTGCCAGTATGCAAATTTACCTTTACTACAGATAAATTTATTTCTTCATTATATTTAAGTACTTCATAGTCTAATATTGCAAGCTTTGCATTTTTAGCGCCTTCTTTAACCACTTTGCTAGTGTTAGTTTTTTCATTTTTTAATAAATAGTCTTCTAATGTTCCCTTATTTTTTTCAAACTTTCCATCTGCTATAACCAAATATTTTTTCTTAAAATCTTTATTTCGTACTTGCTCACTAAGCCTTGCTGCAGCCTTCGAAGTTCTTGCAAATACCATAACTCCGCCAACTGGTCTATCTAGCCTATGAACCAAGCCTAAATAAACTTCACCTGGTTTATTATATTTTTTCTTTATATATGCTTTTACCAAAGTAAGCATATCTGTGTCACCTGTTTTATCCCCTTGTGAAGGAATATTTACCGGCTTTTCTACTACAATTATATGGTTATCTTCATAAACTACATTTAGTTTTTGCATTTCATTTCTCCTTTTTGTTACGCAAAGGGTTGTCCCAAACTGAGACATTTTCTCAATTGGGGACTGTCCCTAATTGGACCATCTTCCATATATTCCACATGGAAGTATTAATTTTGAATTTGTCATAGGAAGTCCTACTTCTCCATTTGTTACTATTCCACCATATGTTTTTGTTATGTTTAAATTAAGTATATTTTCTAATACTGTACTTGAAATTCCTGTTGTGTATGAGTTTATTAAAAAGAATAATGGATTGTCTGATAGAACTCCTTTGCAAAGTTCTACTAAATCACATATGTTTTCTTCAAATTTCCAAACTTCTCCATTTGCTCCTCTTCCATATGAAGGTGGGTCCATTATTATAGCATCATATTTGTTTCCACGCCTTATTTCTCTGTTTACAAATTTTACAACGTCATCTACTATGTATCTTACTGGTCTTTCTTGTAAACCTGATGATATTACATTTTCTTTTGCCCATGCTACCATTCCTTTTGAACTATCTACATGGCACACAGAAGCTCCGGCAGAAAGACATGCTACTGTTGCTCCGCCTGTGTATGCAAATAGATTTAGCACTTTTATTTCTCTTTTAGCATTTTTTATTTTTTCTATCATCCAATCCCAGTTTGCTGCTTGCTCTGGAAACAATCCTGTATGCTTAAATCCCATTGGTTTTATATTAAATGTAAGATTTTTATATTTTATTTGCCAATTAGCTGGCACCTTTTTCTTATATTCCCATGCTCCACCACCTGTGGAACTTCTTTTATATACAGCATTTACATCTTTCCATTTGTTTGGAAAACTTTTATCTTTCCAAATTATTTGTGGGTCTGGACGAACTAAAATTATATCTTTCCATCTTTCTAGTTTTTCTCCATTTGCCATATCTATTATTTCATAATCTTTCCAACCATTTGCTACTATCATTTTTATCTCACTCTCTTACTTTTATTTTCTTTGATATTATAACAAATTTAGCTACATTTATCAAGCCATTGGCAAAATACGAGCAACAATACTTCAAATAAAAGATGAGAAAAACTCCCATCTTTAAATTTTTTCACATCATATACAACGTAAAAAAGTTGTTTATTAATATTATATCTATTGCAATTAATATAAGCAAAGATGTTAATGATGCAAATATCAATTTATTGTTTTTTATTTGTTTTACTAGCTTACTTGTCCATATATTAAGCTTGTCCTTCCTTAATTCTCCTTTTTTGTATTTTATGTCTAAAATGATATCTTTTGCGTATTCCATAAAAAATACCTCCCCTATTTTATTTCTACTAAATATATATGCATTTATTTGGAAATATATTCTAACAATCGTAACAAAAATTTCCTCATTTTTTGACACACCTGTTTTTGGGGACGGAGCAAAAAAACAGTCAATACCCAAAAGGGACGTTTCCAAAAGGTTAATCTGTCCCTTTTGGTAATATTATTCAGCATCAATAAGAGTATATATATTATTTTTATACCTTGGTGTCGCGGCCTTCCTTTTATAAAATTACTAGTGCGTTGGCCGCTCCAATCGCACTCGCATAGCTCGTTTGGTCGACTTACGCGATATTGCAAATAATATATATACTCTTATTAAAAATTTATGTGTTTTTATTAAGTGTACCTGTTTTTTTGCTCCGTCCCTAAAAACAGGTCTGAAACAAAAGGGACTTTATGACGCAAAAAGAAACGTACCTAACGCATCTTTTGCTCCACTGTTTTTTCTTCTTTCTTTTCTTGAATTTCTTTTAAATATTCTTTTTGCTCTTCTAAACTTTTTGTTCCTTCTTTTAGTTCTTTAACAAATTCTTCTTTTTTGCTTTCCAAGCTACTTTCTTCTTGCTTTTGACTCTTCTCTTTTTTCGAATAGTCTATTTCTAAGGTTCCATCTGGCATTTGTATTATCCCGAAATCTCTATTATTTACTATCCCTTTTCTTTTTGAAAATACTATCGGAAATGCTTTTCTTAATTTTTCATCATTTAAATCTACTTTTTTATCTGTTCTTGTAAATGATAATTCATACATTTGATTTTTATTTTTTATATCTTTTACATTTCCAAATGCCAATTTCGCTGCCACTAATCTACTATCTTTTTTATAGGTTTCTTCATAGTTATCTATATAACCTAAATCTCTTAGTGTTTTGAATGTTTTTTGATTTATTCCATGTGTTAAAGTCTTGAAAGTTAATTCATTCCCTTTTTTATCATACTGCTCAAATTTTGAAAGTCCAACTATTGCTTGAAGCTGCATAAATCCTGCCTTTTCTATATCATTTAGCCCTTTCATTTTACTAAGCATGTCAAACCTTAGAGCATCTTGTGCAATTTCTACTTTTGCCCCTCTTTTTTTAGTAACAAAAGCTAAGTCTTTATAGCTTTTGTATATTGTGTTATTTGCAAGCTTGTCTACTGTATAAACTGAACCTAATATTGCTGGAATGGAAATAGCAGGAACTGTAACTGCTCCTGCAACTAATCCTAATGTAGCTAATGAATATCCTAAAATTTTCCCAGTTTTTATCATTCCATTTTTTAATTTTGTACTTATTTTGTTTCCATTTACTACTACTGGTAAATTATTTATGTTTTTATCCATTTTATCGCACCCTTTTTACATATTTCCATAGTAACTATCTATTAAAATTTGTTTTAATTCTGAAACTAATGGAAGTCTTGGGTTTGCTGTTGTACATTGATCTTCAAATGCTCTATCTGCTAATAAATCAACTTTTGCAAGCCATTCTTCTTCGTCTACACCTTGCTCTTTAAATGAACTTGGTATTCCTAAATCTGCATTTAATTTTTTAATTTCTTCTATTAAAGAATTTACACCTTCCTCGTTTGTATATGCTGGGAAGTTCATTCTTCTTGATAAATCTGCATATTTTTGGTCTGCTATAAAATATTCATATTTAGGGAATGAAACAAATTTTGTTGGTTTACTTGCATTGTAACGAATTACATATGGAAGTAAAATTGCATTTATTCTTCCATGTGCTAAGTGGAACTCCCCTCCTATTTTGTGTGCTAAAGAGTGGTTTATTCCTAAAAATGCATTTGTAAATGCCATACCTGCTATTGTACTTGCATTATGCATTTTTTCTCTTGCATGTTTGTCATCTCCATGGTTATATGCTTGTCTTAAGTTCTTAAATACAAGCTCTACTGCTTTTTCTGCTAAACCATCTGTATAATCAGATGCCATGTTTGAAACATAGCTTTCGATGGCATGTGTTAAAACATCCATACCTGTATCTGCTGTAATTTTTTGTGGAAGGCTCATTACTAAGTCTGGATCCACAATTGCTACATCTGGTGTTAATTCATAATCTGCTAAAGGATATTTTTTATTTATTGTTTTATCTGTTATAACTGCAAATGATGTTACTTCTGAACCTGTACCTGAAGTTGTTGGTATTGCTACCATTTTAGCTTTTTCTCCAAGTTTAGGGAATTTATAAGTACGTTTTCTAATATCCATAAATTTAAGTTTTAAACCTTCAACATCTGCCTCTGGATGTTCATAGAATAACCACATACCTTTTGCAGCGTCTATTGGACTTCCTCCACCAAGTGCTATAATAACATCTGGCTTAAATTCGTTCATTAGAGCTATACCTCTTTTAATTGTATCAAAAGATGGATCTGGTTCTACATCTGAGAATATTTCAGAATGAACATATTCATTTCTTTTTCTTAAATGATATAAAATTTTATCTACATAACCGAAATCTACCATAGATTTATCTGTTACAATAAACGCTCTTGATATATTTGGCATTTTTTCTAAGTAAGCTATTGAACCTGCTTCAAAATATATTTTATCTGGAACTTTAAACCATTGCATATTAACCCTCCTCTTTGCAACTTTTTTAATATTAATTAAGTTTGCACTACTTACATTTGATGTTGTTGAGTTTCCTCCAAATGTACCACATCCTAATGTAAGTGATGGCATATTAGTGTTATATATATCACCAATAGCACCATGGGTAGATGGTGAATTTACAATAATTCTTCCAACTTTTACTGTTTCAGAAAATTTTTCTATTACATCATTATCTTCTGCATGAACAACTGCAGAATGTCCTAAGCCACCAAATTCTATTAACTTTTCAGCTAAGTTTATTCCTTCGTCCTCGTTTTCTACAATATAGTAAGCTAAAACTGGACTTAATTTTTCTTTAGAAAATGGGTATTCTATTCCAACTCCATTTTCATGAAGTACTAATACTTTAGTATCTTGTGGTACTTCTATTCCTGCACCTTTTGCAATATTGTATGGACTTTTTCCTACTATATCTGCATTTAAAGCACATCCTTTTTCTTCTATAAACATACTACTTCTTAATCTATTAGTTTCCTCATCACTTAAGAAATAGCATCCTGCTTCTTTCATCAAATTTTCAAATTCTTCGTGAATTTCTCTATCTACTATAACAGATTGCTCAGAAGCACAAATCATACCATTATCAAATGATTTTGAAAGTACTAAATCGTTTACAGATGTCTTTAATTTAGCTGATTTGTGAATATAGCATGGTACATTTCCTGGTCCAACACCTAATGCTGGCTTTCCACTTGAGTACGCTGCTTTTACCATACTTGTTCCTCCAGTAGCTAAAATTAAATTAATCCCTGGGTGATGCATAAGTGTGCTTGTAGCTAAAATAGATGGCTCTTCTATCCATAAAATACAATTTTCTGGCGCTCCTGCTTTTATAGCTGCATCTCTTACTATCTCTGCAGCTTTTGAACTACATTTTTGTGCTGAAGGGTGGAACCCAAATATAATTACGTTTCTTGTTTTTGCTGCAATTATTGATTTAAACATTGTTGTTGAAGTTGGATTTGTAACTGGTGTAACACCTGCTATAATTCCAATAGGTTCTGCAATTTCTTCATAACCTTCTTCTTCATTTTCGTTAATTACTCCTACTGTTTTATCATATTTTATACTATGATAAATGTATTCTGTAGCAAACATATTCTTTGTTATTTTATCTTCGTAAATACCTCTGCCTGTTTCCTCTACTGCAAGTTTTGCAAGTTCCATATGATGTTCTAGCCCAGCCATAGCCATAGCTTTTACAATATTATTTACTTGCTCTTGATCTAATTTCATATATTCCTCAGAAGCTTTTTTTGCTTTTTTAACTAAATCGTCAATCATAACATTTACTTTTGCTTGTTCTTCTTCTGTATATTCTGCCATTTTCTTCATCCTTCCTTTTGTTTTGAGCTATTAAAAATATTTTTTCTTAGCCCTTTTTACATTAAAATTTAACTTCTTTTACATTATATAATAACATAAAAAAAAGTCAACAACTTTTTGCCGACCTTTTCTCTTATTTTTCGCTCTATACCTTTCTCATTCTGGCAATTATTTGTTTTAAATTATCTACTAAATAATCAACTTCTTCTTTAGTGTTATATTTTCCCATTGAAATTCTTAAAGAATTTTTAGCTAATTCTTGTTCTCCTCCTATTGCAAGTAATACATGTGATGGATTAAGTGACCCAGAAGTGCATGCACTTCCACTTGAAGCGCAAATTCCTTGCATGTCCAAATTTAAAAGTATTCCTTCTCCATCTGCATTTTCAAATAAAATATTGCTGTTTCCTGGTAATCTATTTTCTATATTCCCATTTATTTGTATATTATCTATTTCTTCTTTTACTCTTTTTTCGTAATAATCTCTTAATCCCTTTATTTTTTTGTTATGTTCTTCCATATCAGAATATGCTAGTTCTAAAGCTTTTCCCATTCCAACAATTGCTGGCACATTTTCTGTTCCTGCCCTTTTGTTTCTTTCTTGATGCCCTCCGTCTATATACTTTTTAAAGTGCACTCCTGACTTTACATATAAAGCACCTATGCCCTTTGGTCCATAAAACTTGTGACCAGATAAAGCTAAACTATCTATATTTAATTCTTGTACATCAATTCTTATATTTCCTACTGCTTGTACAGCGTCTGTATGAAAATAAATTCCATTTTCTTTTGCTATTTTTCCTATTTCTTTTATTGGTTCTATCGTTCCTATTTCGTTATTTGCAGACATTACTGAAATTAATATAGTAGTTGGTCTTATTTCACTTTTTAATTCTTCTAAATCTATAGTTCCATTTTTATCTACTGAAATGTGGCTTACTTCAAATCCTTCTTTTTCTAGTTCTTTGCAAGTTTCTAAAACAGCAGGATGCTCTATTTTTGATGTTATTATATGATTTCCTTTTTCTCTATAACTATGTGCAATTCCCTTTATTGCTGTATTGTCGCTCTCACTACCGCCTGCTGTAAAATAAATTTCTGTTGGCTTACAATTTAATAATTTTGCAATTTTTTCTCTTGCTTCTTCTACTGCTTTTCTTGACTCTCTACCTAAACTATATACAGAAGATGCATTTCCATAGTTTTCTTTTAAATATGGCATCATCTTTTTTAAAACTTCTTCATCTAATTTAGTTGTTGCTGCATTATCAAAATAAATATTTTTCATAATTATTACCTCTTTTGTAATATTACCACAAAAATATGTTTTTTTCAAACTGTTTTAGGGAACGGAGCAAAAAAACAGTTAAAAATTTATTACTCCTAAATGTTCTAATAATATTTTTAATCCTAATAATACTAAAATTATTCCTCCTGCAAGTTCTGCTTTGCTCCCATATTTGCCGCCAAATCTATTTCCTATTTTCGTTCCTACAACTGCTAATGCAAATGTTATAATTCCTATTAAACTAATTGCTAATATTATATTTACTTTTAGAAAAGCAAAGGTTATTCCTACTGCTAGTGCATCTATACTTGTTGCTACTGCTAAAACAAACATTGCTTTTACACTTATATCATCATTTTCATCTTCAGTATCTTCACTAAATGATTCTTTTATCATGTTTGCTCCAATAGCTGAAAGTAAAATAAATGCAAACCAATGGTCTACTTTTTTTACAATTTGTTCAAATGTGCTTCCTAGTAAATAACCTATTAATGGCATTATTGCTTGAAATGCTCCAAACCACAATCCTATTATTATTGCTTTTTTCCAATCCATTTTTTTCATTGAAATACCTTTACAGATTGATACTGCAAATGCATCCATTGCTAATCCTATACTTAATATTATTAATTCTGCTATTCCCATTTCTTTTACCTCTTATATAATCTATATTTTTTAAATTTTATAATATCACAAAAAAATAATTAGCAATTGCTAATTACCTTTTTTATTCATAAAACATTCTTCATCATGTGAGTAAATGACACCTATTGCTTGTAAATAAGAATAGATTATTGTTGAACCTACGAATTTCATTCCTCTTTTTCTTAAATCTTCTGATATGTTATCTGATAATTCAGATGTTGTTTTATTATTTTCATAAATAATTTTATCATTTGTAAAACCTTTTAAATATTCATAAAATGTTCCGTATTCGTTTTGTATCTCTTTAAATATTTTAGAATTATTTATGCTAGCATTTATTTTTAATTTGTTTCTTATTAATTTTTCATTTGATAATAACTCTTGGACTTTTTTATTATCATATCTGCAAACTTTGTCTATATCAAAATTATCGTAAGCCTTTCTAAAATCTTCTCTTTTGTTTAATACACATTCCCATGAAAGCCCTGCCTGAAAAGATTCTAATATTAGCATTTCATATAAATACTTTTCTTCAAAGTTTGGTCTGCCCCATTCTTCATCATGATATTTAATATATAGTGGATTTTTTAAGTTACACCATTTACATCTTTCCACAGTTAAACTCATTCCCTTCTAGTCTTCTGTCCATAAGAACACTCCCTTTTTTCCTAGTTCTTTTCCTCTTTCACTATTTTTTATAAACAACATTTCAGTTTTTGTAACTTCTATTCCCATAAACGCAATAGGAATATTATTCTCATATTCTATAATTATCAAATGTTGTACTTTGCAAATAGCTTGCATTATATCGCTATTTTTCTAACACAAATTTATTAACAGCACTTATATAAATAACTAAATATGATATTGATATTAAAAATCCACCTAACACATCACTTGTATAATGTACTCCTAAATAAATTCTACTAATTCCAATTGTGCAAATTAATATGCCAAGTAAAACAATTAAAGTCCATTTTAAATACTTATTTTTTACATATTTATAAATTAAATATATTAAATAGCCATAAAATGCCATGCTTGCCATTGAGTGTCCTGAAGGAAAACTATATCCTGTTTCTTCTACTATTCTAAATTCATTTGGTCTAGGTCTTTGCAATATATTTTTTAATAACTGATTTAATATTGTAACAATTACTAAATTTGAAATTATTGAGAAACCTATTTTTTTATTTTTTATTAATATAAACAATATAATAGTTGCTATTATTAAAAATATTGCTCCTCCAAAATTAGTAATAAATTTTGCAATTGGTGTTGCAAAATCTGATATTAAAAAGGTTGATACCAATTTATAACCTATTATATCTCCATTCATTATTTCTTTATGAAATACATCTTCTGCTAGTGCTAAAAACCCAACTAAGCAAATAAATAATATAATCCATTTTAAATTTTTTATAATAAAATCTTTTATCTTTTCTTTCATAAGTCTGTCTCCTGTTCTTATTTATAAAAATTTTCTAGCTTTATTATTTTTATAAATCTCTTTTTTATTTTGTTTTAAATTCTATCATTACAATAATACAAAAATAACTACTATATTTCAAGTAGTTATTTATAAAATACTAATGGACAATTTGTTAATGCACTTTCGTCTACTACACATGAACTTGATAATTG
>USFC01000004.1 GCA_900553865.1 uncultured Clostridium sp. | reverse complement strand
TTTATAAAAGGAAGGCCGCGACACCAAGGTATAAAAATAATATATATACTCTTATATTTAATGTTAAAAAAATACCAAAAGGGACTTTCTTAACCAAAAGGAAACGTCCCTAATGGAGCTTATTATTTTGTTATTGATAATACTTTGTATTTCATAACTCCTGCTGGTGCATTTACTGCTACTATTTCATTCTTTTTTGCACCTAGTAGAGCAGCTCCCATTGGAGATTCATTTGATATTTTGTTTTGAGATAAGTCTACTTCTGTTGAACCTACTATTGTGTATGTTTCTTCTTCTTCAAATTCCATGTCATATACTTTTACTACATTTCCAACTTGAACTGTTTTTGTGTCTATTTCTGATTCATCTATTATTTTTGCATAACGAATTTTGTTTTCTAAGTCTGCAATTTTAGCTTCATTTTCAGCTTGTGCTGTTTTTGCTTCATCATATTCTGAGTTTTCAGATAAGTCACCAAAACCTAATGCTACTTTTATTCTTTCTGCAACTTCTGCCCTTTTTTCTGTTCTTAAATACTCTAATTCTTCTTCTAATTTATTAAATCCTTCTTGTGTTAATAACACTTCTTTATTTTCTTCCATAATAAATCCTCCTTGGTTAAATTTAGATTGCCTTATTATATTAATCCACTTTTTTTGCTTTGTCAATAATTTACAGCAATTTTCCCCGTTAAAGTCAACATTTTTTTACTATATTTTTACTTCTCCATTGTTTCCATATAATTTTTTTATATGTATTTTTTGCTTTTCTTTTTCTTCTTTTGTGTATGTTTGGTATATTTCTACTTTTCTAAAGTTTTCTCCTATATTGGTTTCTCTTAAAATTTCAAGTGGCTCTAAAGCTATGTCTATGTTATTTACTATTGTTCCTTCAAAACCTTTTATATTTATTAATTTTTCTTTTGATATATTTATTATAACTGCATTTCTAAATATCTGATATGTATTCAACTCTTCGTTTGTCATATTTATGTTTATTATTAGTTCTGCCTTTTTTAAACTTTTTCTTTTATTATTTGCTATGGTTATTGCCACACCACTTTTTATAAGATTTTCTTCTAGCACTTTGTACTTTTCTACACTTTTGGTTATTATGTTTATTGTTTTTACAGATGCCTCTAATCTTTTTACAATATTTATGCTTTCTTTATCATAACTATTGGTTAATATGTAAATGCTTTGCATTTCTATTGGCTTTTCTTTTAATATGAATTTAACTATGCTTTCTATGTTCTCTGCCATAATGTTTTTTCCATCTACTATTTTAATTTTTGAAAATTTCTTTTGATGCTTTTTTATTTTTTCTGCTAAAACTGCTTGTACCTTTTGTGTCCTTGTTTTTTCCTTTAAAATTTTTTCACATATTTTGTTGCAAATATTTTTTCTTTCTATATTTGGAATTAAGTATATTTCTCGATTCTCATCTATTTTTTTTACTATTATTTTATTTAATTTTACCTTCCAAAATAGTATTAATTTTCTTATTATTTCTGAAAATTCATTATATATATGCTTTTTATCTTTTTCTTCTAATTCTTTTATAAAAATACTTTTCAAAAAAATCACCTCTTATAATTTTTTTAATTATATGTTGGTGATTTTCTTTTATTCCTATTTGTTTATTTCTTTTTCAACTAGCTCCCATATTCCTTCTTTTTCCATACCTTTTTGCCAGTATGCTGCTCCTGCTAAATTGTAATTATGCATTAGTACAAATTTTGCCTCTATTGAATTTTCGTCTTCTATCCACATTTTGTAGTTTGTTCCATTTTTTTGATATTCTACATAGTATTGTTTTAAATCATTATTCCATTGTCTTGTTGCTTCTTCTGGAACAGCAGAATCTACGTATTTCATAGAGATTACTGTGCTTTTTACTCCACTTGAAGTTTCGTTCCATGCTCTTGTATAAAATGGCATTCCTAAAATTATTTTTTCAGCTGCTACCTCTTCTTGTCCTAAGAATTTTTTAATATTTACCTCTACCCAATCTGCTCCTGCTGTAGTTCCTGCTGATGTAGATGATACTCCATATTGGTCATATGCCATAAATATTACATAGTCTGCTATTTTTCCTATTTTATTTCTATTGTAACATAGTGACCAGTCTGGACTTCCATCTGGTGCTGTAACATCTACTGATAATACTTTTCCATATTCTTTAAGACGTGGTGCAAGTTCAATTATAAATCTTGAGAATACATCTTTATCGCTTTCATTCATGTTTTCAAAGTCTATATTTATACCGTCTAAATTGTATGAAATTGTCATAGTTACAATTTTGTTAATTAAATCTGCTCTTTTTTTATAGTCATTTAATACTTCTGATGTTGGAGTTTTATATGAATTGTTTGAAACAATTGCCCATACTTTATATTCGTTTTCATGTGCCCATTCTACATATTTTTTGCCTGTCTCTCCGATGTTTATATTTAAGCTACCTGATTTTTCTAAATTTGCAAATGCTGGTGAAACTACATTTACTCCATCTATTTTTGTTCCTTGTCTATTAGGCGCTGTGGCATATTCTGAATAATAGTCCCACACTAAGCTTACTTTTCCTTCAATTTGCTTTTTATTCTCAATTTCTTCCCTTACTGAGTATACATTTGTTATATCTTTAGTATAACCTATTTTGCCCAACTTTGTTCTTATTTTATACCAACCATTGTCTTTGCTCTCAATTACAATAACGCTATCACCTTTTTCTATTTTATCAATTGTTTTTGAGAAGATTGTTGGTTTATATTTTACACTTACATCTTTACTTGCATTTGCCTTCTTTTGCTCTCTATTTAAAGAGTCAACTGTTAAAATGTTACTTTCTTTATTGTACTTAATCTCTACATTATAAATATCGTTTAATTCTGAAAATGGCAAATAAAATTCATTTTCCTTTTTTATTGCACTTCCATAAATTTTTATAGTTGAACCATTTACTGTTATTTCCTTTTTATCTATTGGCAACACTGCAACTTTTGTTTCTGAAGTTGTTATAATTTGGTCATATACATTGTCATAGTAAATATCCTCATCAAAGAAATTTGCTATATCTTTTGTTGCTATATATACAATATCTTTTTCGTCTACAAATGCATCAAATTTCATACTTGTAGTTACGTCATTATTATTAATTATAATATTCATTTTATCTTTTATTTCGTTTCTAATATAGTTAGGTGCTAAGTTAATTACAGCTGCTACTAACGCTAAAAATATAGCTATTATTACTATTTTTAATAATATATTTGCTTTTTGTTTTCCTTCTTTTTTTGTTTTCATATTGACTCCTCATTTTTTCTTTTTTAATATACATATCTATATTATCTTATCTTTTTTTACTTTTCAAGTTTTTTTCACTTATTTTTCGATTTATTTTTTGACGCGTTGTGGGCGTTTCCTTTTGCGTCAAAAATATTTGTATATTTTTCAAATTTCAGGAAATTATATAAAAAGAAAACAATATTTGAAGGAAAGGGTTGATATAAAAATGGAAAAACATCTTCATGTAACAGGTGTTTCTACTGTATCTTGGAAAGATGCAATAGTTCAAACAGTAGCAGAGGCTTCTAAAACAATTGACTATTTAACTAGTGTTAAAATTTTAGAACAAACTGCTAAAATTAATGGTAAAAAAATTGCTGAATACTATGTTGAATTGGATTTAGCTTTTACTATTGACCGCGATAGAGATTAATAGAAAGGATAGTGATATGTATGAATCCTATTGAAACTCCTGAAGAGTATAATAAATATGTTGACAAAAAATCTCCTAATTCACCTATTTTAAAGAATTGCTTCAATGCTTTTTGGGTTGGTGGTCTTATTTGTTCTATTGGGCAAATAATTTTTGACTTTTGTAAATTTAAAGGAATGGATGTAACTAATTCAAACACAATTGTATCTATTGTTTTAATTGCAATTTCTGCTTTTTTAACAAGTCTTAATGTTTTTAATAAAATAGGTAAATTTGCTGGTGCTGGTTCCCTTGTTCCTATCACAGGTTTTGCCAATTCCATTGTTTCACCTGCTATTGAATACAAATCTGAGGGATATGTTATGGGTGTTGGTGGCAAAATGTTTACTGTTGCAGGACCTGTTTTAGTCTTTGGTATTTCAACTGCAGTTATAATTGGTATTATTGCTACTTTGTTTCGCTAATTTTACTTTTTAAGCAAAATGTTTTTGCTAACATTTTGTAAAAGATTACAGAAAGGATGATAATTTTATGAATAAAATTGGAAAGCAAACTATCCGTTTTGATGCGCCTCCAACTATTGTTGAAGTAGCATCAATTGTAGGTCCTAAGGAATCTCAAGGTCCTATGGCAGGATATTTTGATAAATGCTTAGATGACGAATTCTGGGGTGAAAAAACTTGGGAAAAAGCTGAAAGCAAAATTATAAAAGAAACTGTTAATATGGCTATTTCCAAATCACAAATTCCTAGCAGTCAAATTGATTTTTGCTTTGCTGGTGATTTATTAAACCAATGTATTTCTTCAAGTTTTGGATTGCGCGAATTAAATATTCCGTTTTTTGGAGTTTTTGGTGCTTGTTCTACTTTTGTTGAAAGTATGTGTTTAGGCAGTGTCTTTATAGATAGCAAAGCTGCCACAAACGTTTTATGCGCTACTTCTAGCCATTTTTGTAGTGCAGAAAAACAATTTAGATTTCCTTTGGAGTTAGGAAATCAAAGGCCTCCTACTTCACAATGGACAGTAACTGGCTCTGGTGCAGCCGTTTTGTCTGCTAATGGAAATGGTCCTTTTATAACACATATTACTCCCGGAAAAATTGTAGATATGGGAATAAAAGATGCCAATAACATGGGTGCTGCAATGGCTCCAGCTGCTTTTGACACTTTAATTACTCACCTTGAAGATACAGGTAGAAAACCAAGCTACTATGATGCAATTGTTACAGGTGATTTAGGTCATATTGGAAAAGAAATAGTCCAAGATTTATGTAAAACTAAAGGATACAATATAAATGGAAATTATGACGATTGTGGCGTGTTGATTTTCGATAAGTCAAAACAAGATACCCACAGTGGTGGCAGTGGTTGTGCATGCATAGGCACTGTATTTTCTGGGTACTTTTTCAAACAATTACGTGACAAAAAGCTAAATAAAATTTTATTAATTGCTACTGGCGCTCTTACAAATTCTACTTCTGCTCAACAAGGTGAGTCTATTCCAGGAATTGCGCATGCAATAGCAATTGAAAATTAATACCAAAAGGGACGTTTCCAAAATGTACTTCTGTCCCTTTTTGAACTTTTTAGAAAGGAGTTTTTATGGAATTTTTGCAAAGTATCAATTTTATGCAATTACTTCGTTGTTTTGTTGTTGGAGGTGTTATTTGTATAATTGGTCAAATTTTGATAGATAAAACTAAGCTTACTCCAGCAAGAATTTTAGTAGTTTTTGTTACAACCGGTGCTATTCTTGGTGGACTTGGAATTTATAAATATGTTATTGATTTCGCTGGTTGCGGCGCTACTGTTCCTCTTACTGGTTTTGGTGCAAATCTTGCTAAAGGAACTTTGGAAGCTGTTAAAGAAAATGGCTTAATTGGTGCATTTGTAGGTGGTGTTAAAGCATCTGCTGGAGGCATTGCCGCTGCTGTTTTCTTCGGATATATTGCTTCTTTAATTGCCAAACCTAAAATGAAGAAACAATAACCTTATATGTAAAGGACGTTTGGGGACGGGTCACATTTGTCCTTTACATAAATTTGGTAATTTTATTATAGATTTATTTTTTATTATGTAAAGGACAAATGTGACCCGTCCCCAAACGTCCTTTACCTATTAGTTTATTTTTTTATTTTATCATATACCTCATACCAGCCATAGACTCTTGTAATATTTTGCCCTTTTATGTTTTCATTATATTGACAATTAAAACATAATACTGGTATTTTACTTGATAGTTCTTTTATAATTTCCGGTGAGTCTTCTATCATTAATTCTATATAGTTTCCTACTACATATGGTAATTTACTTCCTTCAGTATATATTATTTTATCATATGGAATTTTGTTTTCTTCTAACCATTTAGGTACTATTTCTCCTCTCATTTTTCCTACATATTCTTTTGGAACTCCATAGTCATCTCTTGCAGTAACTATATAAATTTCATGACCTTCTTCTTTTAATTTTTTAATTATTTCTGATGCAAATTCTCTTGCTGGATATTTTGTAGCATAATATATAATGTATTCATTCCAAAATTTTATTCCTTGTTCTTCTGTCCAATTAAAAGTTTTAAATTCATCATATTCAACTTTCTCTATATTTATTGGCAAGTTATTTTCTACACAATATTTTGAACCATAATCTGCTAAAAATCTTTCCATGTCTGTTAATACTCCATCAATATCTATTCCTATTCTCATTTCTATTCCTCCACTTCATTCTTTATTTTGTAAATTGCCTTTAAAAGGCTTACTTTTGTTAATTGATTTTTAAATTATATATGTATTTTTTCATGTATTTATAATATATTTATTTTCTTGTTTAGTCAATAACAAATTTCAATTATTTTATTTATTAAATGTCATTTCTCTTACAACTTGCATTTGCTTTACAGAATTGCATTTAACTTTTCACTTGACATTATTAAATGTCAGATTAGTGCATTTACATATATTTTTCGCAAAAAAATACAACCTTATATTTCAAAGATTGTACTTTTAATTATTTTTTATTTTGTTGCTAATTTTGCGATTTCAGCAAATGCTTTTGGATCATTAACAGCTAATTCTGCAAGCATTTTTCTGTTTACAACTATATTTGCTTTTTTCATTCCTGAAATTAATTTACTATATGTTGTTCCGTTCATTCTTGCTGCTGCATTAATTCTTGCTATCCATAATTTTCTAAAGTTTGATTTTTTATCTTTTCTTCCTACATATGCATACATTCCTGATTTCATAACAGCTTGCTTTGCCATTCTAAATCTATAATGTTTTGCTCCATAATATCCTTTCGCTCTTTTTAATATTTTTTTATGTTTTTTACGAGTTATTCTTGCTGTTTTTACTCTTGCCATTTTTATTTCACCTTCCTTTTTTTATTTGACAGAGGACTTTTTTTTACTTTCACTTAGTTTAAATTTTTTCTTGTGAATTATTGCTCAAAGCTATTTATCCTCTTTACTATTCTTCATTAATTACCATATGGTAACATTCTTTTAATTCCTGCTTCACATGTTTTATCTGCATAAGCATCTTGAACTTTTCCTCTTGATTTTGCTCTTGATGTTTTGTTTGCTAAAAGATGTCTTCTATTTGATTTTGTTCTTTTAACTTTTCCTGTTGCTGTGTATGAATATCTTTTCTTTGCAGCTCTATTTGTTTTTAGTTTTGGCATAATTGTTTCCTCCTTTTTGTTTTAGATGATAGAGGTCAGAGATACCGTAAGTCAGATATTTAATTATCTAATTTCTGTCTTCTGTTTTCTATCTTCTATATATTTTAATTAGCCTTAAAAATTAGTATTATTTTTCTACTTTTTTAGCTAATATAATAAACATGTTTTTTCCTTCTAATACTGGCTTTTTCTCTGGTGTTGCTACTTCTGCTAGTTCTTCTATAAATCTATTTAGCACAGCTTCTCCTTGTTTTATATAGTTTAATTCTCTTCCACGAAAACGAACTGTTATCTTTACTTTATTTCCGTCTTCAATGAATTTTTTAGCGTTTTTACATTTAAATCCAAAGTCATGTTCTTCAATATTAGGTGTAATTCTTACCTCTTTTAGTTCAAAGGTTTTTTGTTTCTTTTTTGCTTCTTTTTCACGCTTTGCTTGTTCAAATTTGTATTTTCCATAATTCATTAGTTTACAAATCGGTACTTCTGCATTTGGCGCAACTAGTACTAAGTCTAATTTTTTTTCAAAAGCTTTTTCTAAAGCTTCGTTTAATGGTATTGGACCTATTTTTTGCCCTTCATCTGTAATTATTTGAACTTCCTTTGCTCTAATTTGTTCATTAATTGGTAAATCTTGTTTGATATAAAACACCTCCAAATTTTAATTCTATGTTAAATAGAAAAAAGATTGACTTATAATAAGCCAATCCACACGTAAATTTAAAGTATTTCTACTTTTAAATTTTATATTTTCTAACCTTTTTCCTAACTAGATAAGGTGAGAAGTGGATTGCTTCTTCTTTTAACAGTAGCTATTGTACTATAATATTCTAATTTTGTCAATAGAAATACTTTATTTTTTTATCATTTCTTATTATATTTTATTTTGGAATTTTTCTATTTTCATCACAAAAGGTTTGGAATATTTTTCCAAACCTTTTATCCGACCTTATTTTCTTTCATATGGTCATATTTTAATTTTGTTGCCATCCCTCCTCTTATATGCCTTTCTGCCTTATTTTCATCTAATATTACTCTTACCTGTGCTGCGAGTACAGGATTTATCTTTAAAATTCGTTCACTTAAGTCTTTGTGTACCGATGTTACTTTTCGTAACGGTAGAATTTATATCTTCAAAATTAGTAATTACTGTAGGTTGACTTCCAATTTCATTTAATAATTTTAGTCTTACTTCTACATTCGAATCACTATCAACTTCTATTACATCTATTATTGTTTTTAACATTGCATTTGTAATTGTTTCATTATTTAATACATCATCAACTGTACTTATTGTTTTTGCTAGTTCTTTTTCTAATACATCTTTTTCTTTTATTTCTGATGTAATTAGTTTTAATTCTCGCTCTAGTCTTGCAATATCTTCATTTAATGGATTTGTATATTGTTTTAATTCTTGTATATTTATTACTTCATTTTGGAACATTTCCATATATTTTTGCTTTTTTACTGTTACTTTTTCTATTTCTTTTAATAAACTTTCTTCACTTCTTTCGTTACTTTCTCTTAATGCTGTTATTTTTTCAAACTCTTTTTCAACTGCTTTCATAAAATTCTTTTTATTAGAAATTATACTTTTTAAATATTCTTTAATTGCATTTAATAGTTCTTCTTCATCTATTACTGTTGTGTTAGGGCAATGGTTTACACCCATCGAATTTCTTCCGCTACATACCCATCTTATATATTCTGGTCCATCAGTCGTATATTTTCTTTTTATTCTTCTAAACGAATAACCACAATGTTTGCAATATATAAGTGTACTAAATACATATTCTGTTTTTTCGCGTTTACTATTTAGTTTAAATTCATTTGACCTCTGTGCTAAAATGTCTTGTGCTCTATTAAATAATTCATCCGATATAATTCTCATTTCTGGCTTTTCTACTATAATCCATTCATCTTCTGGTAAATCTTTTCTTGTTCCTGTTATAAAGTCTGTAATTTCGGATTTCTTATTTGTGATTCTACCTGTGTATATTGGATTTTTAAGCATTCTTACAATAGAAGTTTGTACCCATTTTGATTTTGTTTTTTTAGTTCTTATTCCTTTATCATTTAATTCCCAAGCGATTTTTGTTGTTCCCATTCCTTTATACACATAGCTTTCAAATATTTCTTTAACTATTTTGGCTTCTTCTTCATTTATTTTTAAGATATATTTTTCATCTGGGATCTTATCATAACCAAATACTAAATTAGGAACTCGTCCTTTTTTGGCTGTAATATCCTTCCCAAATTTAACTCTTTTAGACATATTAGCACTCTCTTGTTGTGCCATTGCACCTAAAATAGTTAGTATAAATTCAGAACCACCTTCCATAACTTCGCCATTATTTAAGAAGTCTACTTGTATTCCATAAGATTTTAATTCTCTTATACTTTGTAATAAATCTACTGTATTTCTTGCAAAACGACTTACATCTTTTACGACAACTCTTTCAAATTTATGTGCTTTTGCATCTTGCATCATTGCTTGAAATTGTTTTCTGTGTTTTATTTGTTTTCCAGAAATTCCTTCATCTGCATATAGCTTGTACAACTCATAACCATTCTTCTTTGTGAATTCATTAAAAAACTCTATCTGTTTTTCAAGAGAATCAATTTGTGCTTCTTTTTCAGTTGATACTCTACAATATGCTGCGATTTTCATAACATCACTACTTTCTTTTTAGTTATTATATTTTCAGTATCTTTAATTTCGTTCTGTTACATTGTAGCATATTGATATTGTTTTTGCAATACTTAAACACAAAAAAGCTATTCTTGTTCCAAGAATAGCTATAATCTCTATAATTAGTTTTATCTTTCCAATTCATTTTTTGCGTTATGAGAATTTTGAAAAGTATTTACATTAGTATAGTCAAATTTTATATTTTTATTGTTTTCAGCTAAATTATATGCTAGTACCCCTGCAAATGCTTGTACTATTTGTTCTTCAGTATTAGGATTAAAAAATGTAATATTCAAGGCTTTCTTCAAAATTCTCACCTTCCTTCTTTTCAATACTATTAATAAAGTTATAAAAATATTACTAAAATAAAAAAATTCACTTTGACTTAACAAAGTGATTATCTTGCATATACATTTGAACTTTTTATACTACTTGCTTTTACAACATTTCTTACAACTCTCGGTACATCTTTTGTAACATTTATTCCTCTTTTCAAGACTAAATTACTAGAGTTCTTATCATATTGATATATAGATCTATTCCATTTAGCAAAGGCAATATCTGACATTTCATATTTTGTTGATAAAAACTTATTATCTTTTTTCAACAATTCAAGTAAAGCATAATATTCTTCAATAACATTATTTTTTCTTTTTCTAATATAAGTTTTATTATACTCTTTATTATATTCAGCTTTTTTCTGCATTGACTCTTTATGCCTTGTTTCTTTTTCTTTAGTATATCTTGAATCTTTTTGTATTACTTGAGAGATATAGCTTTGTGAAACTCCAACAAGTTCTGCAATACTCTCTTGTTTCTTGTGGTCTCCAAAATACATTTGTAAAATTTCTTCTTTTTTAGTCATTTTAACCTCCTTTCCTTACTTATATTTTTTACTTGCACTTTTTTAGATACAAAAATACCATATAAAGTACAATATGTAATTTATAAATAATATTTGACAATCATAAATATTTAGTGTAATATATTATTATAGATAAAGTATTAGTTTCACCTTAAATTTACCGCTAATTACCTGTTATTTGGAAATAACAATAATGTAAAGCAAAGTAATATATTATACATAATAATAGATTACAATATAAGTATATCGTAATATATTGTGGTTGTCAATAGATTACAATATAATATTTAAAATATTTTTAAAGATAGGAGAAAATTATGAAAATGATACTTGCGATTCTTCTGGCCATGGTAATGAATTTAGAATATGGTTTTAATAATGAATCAATGCCAAAATTTAGAGAATATGAAATAAAATTAATTAACAATATTAAATATGTTGTTCCTAAAACTTTAGAAAAACAAATTTCAAACTATTCTTTAATTGATTTTGATGATTATAAAGAAAATGATAAACCACTAATTGATTTTATAAATTTAGGAAAATTATCTTTAGAAGAAACAGAAAATACTGATAAATTATTACTTGAATATGTAAATCAATATGGACTTTTAGGATTTATTCACGATTTCCCAGTAAATAGATATTACACATTAGACAAGGAAATACTATTAAAAGAATTTAATTATATAAATAATAAAGACTACTTTACTACAATAAAACTAATTGAATATTTTAAAATATTCTTTCCTACTACTACTGATAAAGAAATAGAAGAGTTAATAGAAAAAATAAATAAATTCATTTATGAGCATAGTATGGAAAAATTTATCTCTCCAGAAATTAATAACTTACTTTACCAAAATGAAAAATATTATGAACAAGTAGAGATGATTATAAAATATGCACAATTTATGTATAACACATTAAAAGAATTAAGCAAAGCTAATAATGAATATATAGATGTAAGTGAAATAAATAAATTAGAATCTAATCATATAAGAGTTAATTTAGAATATGACGGACTAACAATACATATTAGAAGTTTAAAAGAATACATAGATGAGGACTTCAAATTATATGCAATACAAGAAAAGAAATATTTAAAATTCTGTAAGCATTGTGGAAAAGCATTTATTGCAAATAATCCAAAAGCACTATATGATACATTTAGTTGTAAAAACCAAGAAAATGTTTATAATAGTAGAGCAAGATTAAGTTCAAATGTAATAAAAACAAAAGATGGACTAACTGTAAAAGTAACACCAAGTGAAGAATTATCTAACGAAATAATAAAAAAAATTAAAAAGAAAAAATAATAATTTGTATAAAGAGAGTTGCTATACTCTCTTATTTTATGCAAATACGCACAAAATATAAACCTGTTTATACTCATTTATAAGGAATTAAAACAAGTATTATTTAAAAACAAAATTTTATATAATTCAAATGGTTGTAAAATGAGTAATAGGAGGTGGATATATGAGTGCAATAGACAGATTATATTCTATCAATAATAAAACTGTTAAGAAATCAATTAACATTGATGATAGTTTATACAAAAAACTAATGAAATTTACTAAAAAGAACTATGACGCAACATTTAGTGAAGTTATGAATGTGTGCATAGAAGAATATGTATATGAAAATAATCCTTCCTTTTATGAAAAGCCAGAAAATGAAACAGTTACATATAGAAGTATTATGATTAGAAAAGAAAATTTAGATAACTTACAAAAACTTCATAAAAAAACTGGTATTTCTGTAACAAGATTATTAAATTGTGCTGTAAAAGAATTTTTAGAAAAATATGATAATAAAAGATAAGTTGAATATATAAAAATATCAACTTACCTTATATTATAAAACCAAGTATAGTTTATTATATAATAAATTTATATAATAGACTATTTTTTATTTAAAGCAATATAGTATGCTAAACTATTTTGATAAGAAGAAAGTTCTAATTCTATTTGCTGATATTCACGAAATTTATGAGTTTGTTCTATATCTAAATTAGATATGAGCTCTACTGTTAATTTCTGTAATTTGCGATTGAGTATAATATATTCTTCTATATCTAGTAAATCATTTATATTTTCTTCTACTTTATCATCTACCATCTCAATATTACTCTTGTTAAACCAATTCAAATCAAGATGTTTTGTTTCTGAGCTATTTTCGTTGTTTAAATCTTGTTGTATAAAATTTCTAATTGTTTTTGGTGCTTTAGAACTACTTAATATATAGTCGCCGTTTAGTTCTAAAAAAAATAGTAAATCCGTCTAACTTGTTGTCTACAAATAATGGAAAAATCATTTGTGCAGAATATTTTGCATTATCATCTTTTACAATTTGTTTTAAATTAGTATTTAAAATCAGAAATAAATCTTCAGAAAATTCTTTGTCTTTCCATTCATCTACCAAATTGAGCATATCTTTGCTAAATGGTTTATGCCAATAATTATCATAATCTAAAGTTGGATCACTTTTTTCATCAACTATACCATATTGTATTGTCTTTAAATCAGCAATTAGAACATTAGATTTTAAAGCAGAAATATTAAAAGATTTTAGTAATCTTACACAATTTTCAGAAACTTGCATATTTTACCTCCTTTCAAAACATTTGAACATATTATATATTAAAAACACTTTTTGTTCAACCTATTGTCGTGTATCAATACACGACAAAGTTAAGTTACATACTACAAATGTTTTAAGTATAATAATCGTGAAAAGGTTATATATTAATTACTGGAGGTGTAATATGAGTGCAATAGATAGGTTATATAAAAAATCAAATTATACAGTTCAAAAGAGTATAAATTTAGAAGATAGATTATATACAAGATTAAAAGAAATAGTAGATAAAGATTATGACGCAACAATTAGTGATATGATAAATGTTTGTATTGAAGATTTACTGTCTAAAGGAAGTGTAAAATATTATGCCAAACCAGAAGATGAGATAACAATTTATAGAAGTGTAATGATTAGAAAAGAAAATGCAGAAGCTTTAAATAAGATAACACAGGAAACAGGAATTTCACTAACAAGATTAGTAAATATAGCAATGAAAGAATTTTTAGATAAATATAATAAATAATATTTAGGAGATTATCATAAAACATTGATAATCTTTTATTTTTATGGTATTATTCTTTTAATGAAATAGTAAGTTGTTGAGGAGGTAGTATATGAAAAATAAAAAGTGGTTGATAATTGGTGTTATAATTGTAATTGCAGTAGTTATAGTGGGAGTTATTACAAACTATATTGATAGTAGTAGGGTAACAACAAATCATGAGCCAAAATTCTGCATTAAAACTATAAGTAGTGATGGATGTAAAGTTACTTATTGGGGACTAGGATATAAAGTAATTAGATATGTTGGGGTTTCTCCAAATGAGCCTTATGAAAGTAATATTGGGGTAAAAATGGGAAGTTGGTTTATGAAGTATGAACTTCCAAAAGATATAAAAATGGAGATTGAATATGAAGGAAAAACAGTTACGATAACAGAGTATGAAGATATAGAAATAATACAAAATATATTAGTAAATTCAAAATATAATAATGAAATATGTGCTGGAATAAATACTCATAAAATTACTTTAAATAATGAAGTTTATTATATTAAAGAAGATTGCAAGGAAATACAAAAAGGAAATAAACAAGCAAAGATAACTGATGAAGATTTAAACACAATTAATAATATTATTTCTAACATATTAGAAAATGAGTCTAATAATATTACTAACACTTTATCAAATAACAATATACCAGTAAATGAAGTAATTAGAATTGAATAGTGTAATTTTAAAACAATTAAATCATTACAACAAATCTAATAATAGTAAGTTGTTGCTCAGATTTAATATAATAAATTTACAATAAAATATATGAGCAAGTGAAAAATCTTGCTCAATTTTTCTAAAAAAATGAAAAAGTGTAACCAATTAAAATAATTTCTGTCTTTATAGATAGAAGGGGGGAAAATATGAAAGATGAAGAAATAATAAATTTATATTGGAATAGACAAGAAAAAGCAATATATGAAACGAATAAAAAATATGGAAGATATTGTAATACAATTTCATTTAACATATTGCAAGATAATGAAGAAGCTAAAGAATGTGTTAATGATACATACTTAAAAACTTGGAACAATATTCCTCCACAGAGACCCAATATACTAAAAGTATATATTGGAAAAATTACTAGAAACTTGGCTATTAATCAATATGAAAGAAAAAAAGCTAAAAAAAGAGATTATACATTAGAAATTGCTCTTGAAGAATTAAATGAATGTATTTCTTCAAATAATGATGTAGAAAAAGAATTAGACTATAATGAATTGGTAAATGCACTTAATAATTTTTTATCAAAACTATCACAAGGTAAAAGAAAAATTTTTTTAGAAAGGTATTGGTATTTATATTCGATTAAAGAAATTTCTTCTAAAAATAAAATAACTGAAAGTAATACCAAAACAATTTTATTAAGGCTTAGAAATCAACTAAGAAATTATCTGAAAGAAGGTGGTTTGTATGAATAATAAGGATTTATTAAAAGCCATTGGAGATATTGATGAAAAATACTTAATTGAAGAAACAGATATAGAAGAAACAAATCGAATAGCATCCAATAACAAGGTGAATATTATGAAAAAATTAAAGTATATTCTTGCTCCAATTTGTATTGTATTCATTGCAGTGATAGGACTTTATAAAAGTGGTATATTTACTTCAAAGCCAGATATTATTATTTCAAAAAAAGATGACTGGATTATAAAAGAAGTACAAGTTGATAAGAAAGATACTCCTACAGATACAGCAGTAATCCCAAAATGGAATGAAATGTCTATTAGTCAGCAATTTAATGAGGTTGAATATAATAATAGTAAATATTCAAGTAGAATAACAAAGATATCAAATAATAATATACTAAAAAATATTGGCAATGCAACTTTAACAGGATATGACACATATACTGAAACTACTTATAATAAAAAGGCAGAATTATATTCAATAAAAGATATAGAAGAAAAATGTGCTATTGCAATAAAATTTGAAGGAGATACTGATTACTATGTATATGTAAATTCATATTATAGACCAACAACACTTGGAGAGTTTACGAAAGATTTGAATTTAGAAGAAATTATATCTTTTGGAACAATATACTATAATTATTGGGATGAAGATTTACAAGAAGATATAAATGTAGAATTTTATGGTGTAGATAATAAAATAATTTGGCAAAAGTTGTTTAATAATAAAAATTTAGAGAATATATATAGTGATAATGATACAGAAAAATATACATCAGAAAGGTTTAGTCAAAGCATAGGTATAAGTGTTGATATCCCATTATTAGGATATAAAAATATAAGTGTATCATTAACTGACAAAGGTTATCTTTTAACAAATATTCTTGACACAGGTAAAGGATTCTATATAGGCGAGGATAAGGTGCAAGAATTTTTGGATTATATTAAAGACAATTATAACGGATACAAAATTGTTTATGTTGACGAAAGTGGCAGTGGAATAACAGATGAAGAAGTGAAAACAGAAAAAAACATAGTAGAAGAAAAAATTATGATGACAGAAAATACAGTAAATGGATATGTTACTAAAGAAGTGGATACAAACACAATAACAAGTAATGAAAACAAAATAGAGCCATATATACCTAATAATTAGTTTTTAAATAAAAGTAAGTAATTGAAGTTTGAAAATTACTTACTTTTATGCTATAACCATAGCGACAAATTGCATGTCATATAAATAGAGGGTGTAAGCCCTCTATTTTATAACTCTTTTTCAAACTCTTTAACTCTTTCTTTTTTAGCAAATTGTTTTTCAGCATTTAAAGAATTTCCAGTTTCTTTTTCGAAATTTCTAACAATTTCATCTTCAGAAGGTAATTCAAATTTGTTACAAATCCATTTAATAAATTTTTTTACAGTTTCTTCAAAAGTTTTTATAATCTTATGAAGTCTAGTATTTTCTTTTTCTAGTTTGTGCATTTTATGCTTATATTCATATTCTAAATTAAATGCTTTTTTCTCAAATTCCTTTTCTATTTCTTCTTTTCTATTATTATATCTAAAATCAAGGGAATTGCTTTTTACTTTATAATTGTGTTCCATTTGATATACTTTATTATGCAAATTTTCATTATCTTCAAGTATTTTATCTCTTTCTTTTTGGTATTTTTCTGCCTCATCAATCACATTTACTTGTCTTTCTATTTCTCCGTGTAATCGTTTGTTTTCAGAGTATAATTTTTCAATAAGTTTATCTTTTGGCTCAATAATTTCTTTTTGTATTTTTTCATTTCTTTTGAAAACAACCCTATTAAAATCTTCAATACTTGGTACTTCTGGAAGCTCTAATGTAATATCTTTCAAAATCTCCTTTGTTTTATCATAATTAGTAACCTTCTTATATTCTTCAATGCTCAAATGTGTTCTATTAGTTTCTTCTTTTGGTAAGCCTCTTTCTAGTTCAAAATTGTGTGAAACCATATATTCGTAAAAGGCATTTTGTAATTGTCTATAACTATCTTTTTCTTTCCAAAATTCACTACAAGCTAACTTATCAATAGCATTTCCTTTTTTATCTTTTGTATGAACAACAGGTAAGAAAACTAGGTGTAAATGTGGAGTATCTTCGTCATTATGAATTTTAGCAGATAAAATATATTGCTCACCTAAATTTTTATATTCACATACAAATTTATATGCAGTTTCAAAAAATCTTCTAGTTTCTTTTTCTCCAATTCTATTAAAAAATTCATTGTCAGATGTGATGATATATTCACAAGCAATATTGCTAACTGTTTTAATTTGACCTTTTAAATTATATTCTTTTCTTATTCTCTCAAATTCTTTTTCATAACTATATCTTGGATCTTTCAATGAATAGTTTAAATGTGATTTTTCTTTATCAATATTCTTATTAGAATAATTTTCATTTTTCCTTTCATTATGTCTAAATATGCCTTTTAAATTTTCTCTTTTGTATTTTTGATTCCTTATTATAGCATAACTCATATAATATCTACCTCCTTTGAATAGCTAAATAAAGTAACACAAACTAAACTTAAAAATGGCACTTATTTAGAATGTGTTGTAACACACTACAACACTTTTTAGGTAAAAGTGTCCGTGTGGCAGGGTAAACCCTACAACCCAAAACTAAAAATTGCTACTAGCATTTTTTAGTTTTCGCATAACAAATGAATTGTCATTTGTTATCCTTTTCAATAAATTGCATATCTGCATTTATTGAAAAAAGAGCAAGAAAAAAATAGATTTTTTCTTACTCTTTGAAACCTTGCTCGGTTTCAAACTTCCACGCTATATGGCTACCTTTTACAGAAACCAGAGGGAATGAGCTAAAGTAGAATTAGGTGTAATATTCCCATTTGTAAAATAGAATTATTACACCTATACAAACTGAAACCGTCGGTCATTCGCCTCGTTTCATAGGTAGTCTAGTAAGTAGCTGTTGCTACTATAATTGCTGATACTTTTAAATATCTTTGTTCATACTTGTCCAAACTTTTTACAATTATAAATCCACACCAAGTTTTGCCACCGAATACTCTTTTTTTATTGTGAGTCTGTGTTCTAAAATCTCACTCACGCACTTTGTATAATTAGACTACTTATACAAATACGGATGAACTTTATAGCATCGGCTCATCACACCTATCACTTTTATAGAGTTTGAGGCATAATCTCTTTTTGAAAACAAAAAACTACTCATAGTTTATAAACTACAAGTAGTTAGTTATTTCCTTTATTCAGTTAAGCCTCAAAATCGTTTTTAAGGCATTTTTATTTTAAAGTAAACTAATCTATCATACATAAATTAATCTCTTTAAAACAATTTCTTCTGCTTGATTTTTTATTGAGTTCATTGTACCAACCCAATATAAAGGGTTAGTATTTTTCATATCTTCTGTTAAATCACTTTTTGATTTTAAATCTTCTATTATAAAATCAATTTCCTTTTGTGCTTGTTCTTGAAATTCTTTTAAATGTTTGTTTAGTTCTCTATTTATAAAAAGTATGCTATATTCTGCTTTCTTATGTTTCTTCAAATAATTTAATCTTAATAACCCATATTTATTTAATGTAATTTTTTCTTCTGGCTCCAAATATAAGTTAGGCATATAATAATCTCCGACTAATGTATAAGTTATTCCTGTCTTTTCATCTACAATTTCTTTTTTTAATTCTTTACTATCCATAACAAACCTCCTAATTATTTTATTAGTAATCCTAATTTTACAATAGGATTCTTCTCTGCTAAGAACACCTTTTTAATTTCAATACTTTCTGGAATTATAGGTAATTTATTCTTACCGTTCTGGAATGTTACTTCGGTGTGTACTGTACTTTTGCTTACTCCAAACTTTTTAGCTGCTCCCCTTACTGTATCTTTTGAATCTATAATATAATGCGCTAGTTCCATTGCACGCTCTTCAATTGAGTAACCTTTCATAAAGACAACCTCCATATTGAATACTTTTGTTTAAGTGTATTCATATAGAGGCTATGTTAGAACGTATAAGCAATTTTTTTGGTTATTAATAATTGCATCTATTTAATTATTTTCATTTGTTTCTTTTAAAAATTCTTTTTATTAAGTTAAATATCTTTTCATACCATTTTTCTTCTTGTACAACAACCATGCTTGTGTTTTCTTCTTTGGCATTAGATTCTTCCATATTATTTTGATTTTTCTTCTTAAATATATCATCCGGATTATATTTCTCTCTCATTTCTTCTATATCTTTTTTTACTTTCTGTAATTCTCTAGCATCTTTTTCTTGTAG
This sequence comes from uncultured Clostridium sp., assembly GCA_900553865.1. Classification (GTDB taxonomy): domain Bacteria; phylum Bacillota; class Clostridia; order TANB77; family CAG-508; genus UMGS1663. Next base: position 19,111 of record USFC01000004.1, on the reverse strand, counting down.
TTTTTTTCTTTCATCTTGTGAACATAGAAAATCCCTATATATTAACCCTAAAATAATTATTGTTTCATTTTTTAATTTGCATTTTTCTATAGGTTCTTTAATATCCGGAATATAATTATTGTCTTTTTCTTCTTTTATCATTTCTCGAAACTTACTAGGAATTTTATTTATTAATTCTATTGGCATCAATTTCATTATTTCATTTACTTCTGTAAAAGCTATTCTATATTCTTCTTTCACTCTTATCTTCCACCTTCATTTTTTTTATTTTCTTGTTCAATTTTTTCTTTCCTATCCTCTCTTTCTTGAATTTTATCTTTTATTGCATTTACTATTTCTGATTTCACCTGAACAAATTTGGCTTTGGCATTTTGTGACACTTTATCTATTGCAGAATACCAACCTCCAAATCTATTCATCCACATTTTTATTATTGAATCTTTTTTTGTCTGTAGTTCTTTGCTGGCATTCTCTTTTGGTAAATCATCCTCAATTTTATCTCTAAAACTTTCTTCTCTTGGTTTTATTAATTCTTTCTGTTTTTCTTCATATATTTTTGAATCAGCTTCTTTTCTTTTTTGTTTTTCTGCTTTTTCATTTTCCTCTTGCTTAGTCTTTATTCTTTCTTTCTCTATTTTATTTTCTTCATTTTCTTTTCTTGCTATTTCTCCATATTCATTTATTCTAAAATTTTCATTTTCCTTTAAATCTTGTTCTACTACTTGTGTTTCACCTAATGAACTTTTTTCTTCTTGTGCTACTTCTTCTAATGGGTCTGTTACAATAACTGTATTTTCTTTTACCTTTTCCGGCTTTTTTAATGCTTCTTGTATTTCTTCCTCAATACTATTTATACTTATATTTTTATTTTCATATAATTTCTGCAGTATATCTCTATTCCCTTTGCCCAAAACCATCAATTCTTTGTTAGGAAATCTTTGCTCAATATATTTCTCTAACTTTTCATTAATAAATCTGCCTTCTAACGAAGTACATAATGAAGTATATAATTCTTCAAATTCTTCATAACTTGTACATTTGTCAAAATTATATCTTTTATCCATTAAGTATTCAAAGTCTTCTGCTTTCATATTTTCTATAAATAAACCTTCTGAATACATATCATACATTTTCCATCTTTTAACATCGAAATCTATAATTGTTTTCTTAAATTCTTTTAAAATATCTTCAGAAGTGTATTCTGGATTTTCTTTTAATTTAACATACTTATCATAAAAATCTTTATAATTATTCTCAACAAATGAACTTCCACTATTAAAGTACTCTTTTTTTAATTTTTCATCTTGGCAACAATATTTATATAAAACTGTTCTACAAAATTCTTTTTGACTTTCTTGTGTCATTAATTCTAAGCCATTATCTTGCCTACATTTACTAATATCTAACTCTTTTAATTTTAATCCACTTGCATCTGCCATTCTTTTAGCTCTATCATAGTTTGGACTTAATTCTTTTTCTCCATTACTAATATAATACATTCCTACTACTTCATACTCATCTACAACAATTTCAGAATAAATATTAGCTTTATCATAATTCAACATTTCTCCATTAGCTTCTATTGTTTGTTCAATGCAAATTTTCTCTATTTCTTGTGGTAACCTAATTGGTGGCTTTATATTAAATAATTCTTGTCCTTCTTCTCTTTCATTAAAGGTATAGGAGTCCTGATAATCTGCACTAATTATATGTTTTGGTTTTAATATTAATCCATACCTAGACTTTTCTCCAAAAACTCCCATTGTTTTATTAGTTATTAAAGATGAAGATAATGCTCTTGTTCTAATATCATCTTCTATTTCGCCTTTTGAACAATTATGTATCAAATATCTAAAATCATTTTCTTTTCCATCTTCAACCTTTGTCAAATACTCCTTCCATATTTCAAGTGCATGCTCATTATATTTATCAATATATTCTTGAATACGTCTTATATCTGTTTTTTCACTCTGTAGTGCTATTTCTAATTCATTTTTAATCTTTGAAAAGTCATTGTTTACATTTTCATTTAATTGAATTTCTAAATTTTTAGTTGCATCTACCGAACCAATTACACTTTCAGCTATTCTTCTTGCTTCCATAATTCTATCATGTTTCTTTTCGACTTCTAATAACTCAAAACATGTTTCCATATTTTTATATACATCATCAAAATCCATATTACTATATATACCATCATAGTAATAGCCATTTTTTGGTTTAGGAATGCTATCGAATTTATCATAAACTTGTAATAATTCTTCTTTTAACTCTCCCTTAGGTTCTAATAGCTCTCTTGTCGTGTGACAGCTTCTTATTATATCCTCAAATATTTTCTGAGCAAATTTTTCTGTCAATTGATTATTTTTCTCTAATAATTCTATATCACTTTCATATCCATCAGTAAAAGTCCAAGGTCCATGTAAATATTTTTCTATTCGTTTCTTATTTTTTTCATCTATCGTTAAATTTTCCATTTATATCTCTCCAAGAGCATAATATCATATCTAATATTTTTTTACAATACAATTTTAATTTAACATTTATCACGAAAATCGATATTATAAACTTTATGAATTGAACATTAATTTAAAGTAATTTTTTCTATTGGTATATTTTCTCCTTCTTTGGCAATAATTCATTTAGGTGGTGATAATATGACAAGTAAAGAGCTTTTATATGTTGAAGATGCTTTAGGCCATGAATGTTTTATGAAAACATGTGCTAAAAAAACTTCTTCTCAATTAACAGATCCTACTCTTTCTACTTATGTAGCAGAGTTAGAACAAAAGCATACTGATTTATTTAACAAATTTTTAAATTTATTATAGGAGGTACTTATGGAAGATAGAGATTTAATTGAAAATGAATTATTAGTAATTAAAGGTGTATGTGATTTATATCTTCATGGAACAATAGAATCTTCTACTGCTGAAGTTCACATGGCTTTTAAAGATGCTTTAAATGAATCTTTAAATATTCAAAATAAAATTTATAATCTTATGAAAGAAAAAGGATGGTATAAAACTGATACTGCTGAACAAACTAAAATTGATACTGTTAAACAAAATTTCATGGGTAAATAAAATTTAAAACCTCTGTTAATTAAGTAATATTACTATTCTTACTTTATTAATGGAGGTCTTACTTTATGGCAAGAGTGCCACCCTTTTTACCACAAAAAGGCTAATAGATTTGCCCCTACTTGTAGCAAATTTATTTATTAAAATATTCGCTTGTTTCTTCTAAGTTTTCAAAGTTTTTGTGCCTTAAGACTTCATATATAACTATTGCTACTGAATTAGATAAATTTAAAGAACGAAGCATACTTCTCATTGGAATTCTAATTGTTTTGTCTAAATATTTTTTTAGTAAGTCTTCTGGTAACCCTTTTGTTTCTTTTCCAAATAATAAAAATACTTCATCAAATTTTTCGTACTCTACATCTGAATAACAAGTTTGTCCTTTTGTGGTTACAAAATACATATTGTTTTCTTCTGGTTTATATTTATTTAAGAATTCTTCTAAAGATGAGTGTTTTTCTATATCTAATTTATCCCAATAATCAAGTCCTGCTCTTTTTAGGGTTTTGTCTGTTATTTCAAAACCTAATGGCTCAACTAAATGTAATTTTCCTCCTGTTGCTGCACATGTTCTTGCTATATTTCCTGTATTTTGTGGTATTTCTGGTTCCACCATTACAATGTTAATCTTCATTTAAATTTCTCCTATCATAAAAAATTACATTATTATTATAACACCTTGAATTAAAAAGTCAAAATTTAGGTAAGAAATTTTTTACTAATGTCAAATAATTACGCCAATTCTTTGTGTCCACAAAAAATTCTTTATATTATTCTAAATTTTGCGAATTTTTGTTTGACATTTTTAGTGCATTATGTTATATTATTGTACGAACATTCTTTTGTAGTTTAAAATGCTACAAAGGTTTATAGGTGCAGCCTTATTAAAAAACCTAAATATTTATAAAAAAGAGTGAAATTAAATGGATATTCTTGAAAAATTAAAAATATTAGCAGATTCGGCAAAATATGATGCTTCTTGTAGTTCTTCTGGAAGCAGACGTTCAAATACAAAGGATGGAATTGGAAACGGAGATGTTTCTGGCATTTGCCATAGTTGGCGGAGCTGATGGCAGATGTATTTCTCTTCTTAAAATTCTAATGAGCAACGCTTGCATTTATGATTGTAAGTATTGTATTAACAGATGTACAAATTCTGTTAAAAGAGCTACCTTTACGCCTAGAGAAATTGCTGATTTAACTATTGCCTTTTATAAACGTAATTATATAGAAGGTTTATTTTTAAGTTCTGCTGTAATAAAAAATCCAGACTACACAATGGAACTCTTATATGAAGCAATTTTTATATTAAGAAAAGAATATAATTTTAATGGTTATATCCACGTAAAAACTATCCCTGGTGCAAGTAAAGAATTAATTGATAAATTAGGTCTTTTAGTAGATAGAACAAGCATTAACATTGAACTTCCTTCTAATGATAGCCTAAAACTTTTAGCTCCACAGAAGGAAAAAGTAGGAATTTTAACCCCTATGCAATATATTTCAAAGGAAATAAGCATTTCTAAACAAGAAAAATCAAAACACAAAGAAAAATTTGTGCCAGCAGGTCAAACTACTCAGTTAATTGTAGGTGCAACTCCTGAAACAGATTTGAAAATTATGAAATTGTCTGAAAGTTTATATAATAAATTAAGTTTAAAGCGTGTTTATTATTCTGCCTATGTTTCTATTAATGAAGATAGCAATTTACCTGCTCTTTCTTCTCCACCTCTTCTTCGAGAAAATAGGCTTTATCAAGCAGATTGGCTTATTCGTTTTTATGGTTTTAAAATTGACGACTTATTAGATGAAACTCATCCAAATTTTCATACTATGTTAGATCCCAAATGTGATTGGGCTCTTCGTAACCTTCAACATTTTCCTGTAGAAATTAATAAAGCTGACTATAATACTTTATTAAAAGTTCCTGGAATTGGTGTTATTAGTGCTAAACGTATTATTACTGCAAGAAGAGAATTTAACTTAACTTTTGAGAATTTAAAAAAACTTGGAATTGTATTAAAACGTGCTCGTTATTTTATTACTTGTAATGGAAAATATTATGACCCTATTAAACATTTTAACGAGAATTTTATTGCTCAAAATCTATTTTTTTTAGAGCGTACCTCCACCTCTTTTTTAAACTATGTGCAGACTTCTTTATTTGATAATATTTCAAATGCAGATAATTTTATTTTTGACGCACTTTCACCCACAAAGGAGGATAAGCAAAAATGTTTAACTGGCGTACTATAAATAAAACTTATGTATATGATGGCTCTTTTGAAGGGCTTCTTAGTATTGTTTTCAATTGTTATATAAATAAAAATATACCTTTAAAAATTGTAGAAAAAAGTAATTTAGAAATAAATTTTTTGGATGAAATTGAAGAGCAAATAACTAATTATGAACATTCTGATAGAATATTTAACGGAATTATTAAAAGTATTTCTTATGATACTTTATATAACAGTTATTATGCTTTTCTTTCTAATACCCAAAATAAAGAGATTAATATTGTAAAATATCTTTTAAACGGCTTCGTTATTGGCCCTAAAATTGATACTATGCTTTCTATAGATTTTGTATTTGCTGTACATTCTATGAGAAAAAAAATGTTACATGAAGCTCATAAATTTAAGGGATTACTTCGTTTTATTCAAATAAAAGAAAATCTATTTTATGCTTCTATTCATCCTGATAACAATATAGCCGAAAATTTAGGGCATCATTTTATAAATAGGTTACCTACTCAAAACTTTATTATTCACGACAAAAATAGAAATATTGCATTTCTCTATAATACTAAAGAATATAAAATAATTGATAATTTTTCTATACCTGCTTTTGATATTTCAGATGAAGAGCAAAAATATCAAGAGTTATGGTCTTCCTTTTTTAAAACTATTGCTATTAAAGAAAGAACAAACAAAAGACTTCAAATGCAATATATGCCTAAAAAATATTGGCAAGATTTAGTAGAATTAAAATAACAAAAAAGCACAATTAACATTTTTAAGTATTTTAGCAAATTTTTCGTGCCTCTTTTTTGTTCGCTCGCCCAATTTTATTACATAAAATTTGTATAAAATATTTAGCAAATTTTTTTATCTTTTTAAGCTACTTTTTAGTAGCTTTTTTCTTATGTCAAAAGTGATGTTTTTTATAACTAAAAATGGCATCACTATTAATATTAAAATTGTGGCAAAAATGTCATTCCTATTTTTGCATTTTTCGAATATTTTTTAATTTTTTTGAAAAAATACCTTTTGAATATTATTCAGTCGTTTATCTTTACTTTTTAGTTTCTGTAACCCCAGTTGTTTCAATGTTATATTCCAAATAGATAAACTTTTACGCTTGAATTAAACTAGAAAGGATGTGTTTCTATGGCAGTAGATTATACAGTTATAGGTAGTAGATTAAAAAGAGCTAGAAAAGAAAAAAATTTAACACAAGAACAATTGGCAGAGCAAATTGACGTTTCTGTTGCATTTTTAAGCAGAATTGAAAGAGGTAATTCTCAAATAAATTTAAAAAGACTAAGTCAAATTTGCCAAATTTTAGATGTTACTGAAGGCGAGATTTTAAATGGTTCATCTAACATTTCTGCAAGATATTTAAATAATGAATTTGCTGATTTATTAAAAAATTGTTCTGCTGAAAAGCAAAAGTTAATTTACGATATAGCCAAAGTAATAACTCAAAGTAAATAAATTATTAAGTCTTCCTTATTAAACAATACGGAAGGCTTATTTTTATATAGCTTACACATTTCTTTATCTAAAAATATTAATTATATCTAGTTTGTTTCTTTTGAACTATTATTCCAATTTGATATATTGTTATCTGTAAAATTTACCCTATCTATGCTATTTTTATAAAATAGTGAAGCATTAATTTTATATTTTTTGCTTTGCCACAAAAAAATGAAAGGGTGATTTTATGGCTGTAGATTTTTCTATAATAGGTAAAAGAATTAAAGAAGCCAGAAAGAAAAAAGGATTAACTCAAGAAAAGTTAGTAGAACAAATGGACGTTTCTATTGCTTATTTAAGTAAAATAGAAACCGGCAAAATACATATAAATTTAGAAAGGTTATCTCAAATATGTAATATTTTAAATATTACTGAAGGTGAAATTTTAAATGGTGTTTCTAACAATTCTGAAAAATACTTAAATAATGAGTTTAACAATTTATTAAGAATGTGTTCGCCTAAACAACAAAAATTGATTTATAATATAATAAAAGTTATTTTAGATGAAAATTAATTTTTCCCCTACACTCACTCTATCTTAAGTAACTATTTAATATAGTAGTTTGCAATCTATAACTATTTCCAGCATTTTTCAGTAAAAAATTCTTGAAAAATGCCTCTTTTTATGTTACTATAAAAATGTATTTGTTAAAAAATTAACTAATAATAAAATAAGGAGGATTTATTATGAATTTCAAACAATGGGAAGGATTTAATCCGCTTGGAGAATGGACAAAAGAAATTGATGTAAGAGGATTTATCCAAGCAAATTATACTCCATATGATGGAGATGATTCTTTCTTAAAAGAACCAACTGAAAGAACTAAAAAATTATGGGATGAAGTTTTAGAACTTTATAAAAAAGAAAGAGAAAACGGAGTACTTGATGTAGATACAAAAACTCCATCTGCAGTAAACGCATATAATGCTGGTTATATAAATAAAGAACTAGAACAAATTGTAGGTTTACAAACAGATGCACCTTTAAAAAGAGCTATTATGCCAAATGGTGGTATTAAAATAGTAGAAAAATCTTGTGAATCTTATGGATACAAAGTAGATGAAGAAACTGACTACATTTACAATAATTTAAGAAGAACTCATAATGATGGTGTATTTAGCGTATATACTCCAGACATTAGAGCAGCAAGAAGCTCACACTTAATTACTGGTCTTCCAGACGGATATGGACGTGGAAGAATTATTGGTGATTATAGACGTGTTGCACTTTATGGTGTAGATGTTTTAATCGAAGAGAAAAAGCATGAATTAGAAATATTAGATGTAGATGAATTTACAGAAGACATTATTCGTGAACGCGAAGAAATTCATGACCAAATAAAAGCTTTAGAAGATTTAAAGAAGATGGCTGCAAGATATGGATTTGATATTTCAGTTCCAGCTTCAAATGCAAAAGAAGCTATTCAATGGTTATACTTTGGATATTTAGCTGCAACTAAAGACCAAAATGGAGCTGCTATGAGTTTAGGTAGAACTTCTACTTTCTTAGATATCTACATTCAAAGAGATTTAGAAAATGGAAGTTTAACTGAAGAAGAAGCTCAAGAATTAATGGATCATTTTGTTATGAAATTACGTATGATTCGTTTCTTACGTGCACCAGAATACAACGAACTATTTAGTGGAGACCCTGTTTGGGTAACCGAAAGTGTTGGTGGTATGGGTGTTGATGGTAGAACTTTAGTTACTAAAAACTCTTTCAGAGTTTTACACACATTAACAAACTTAGGTCCTGCCCCAGAACCAAACTTAACAGTTTTATGGTCTGAAAGATTACCAGAAAACTTTAAAAAATATACTGCTAAAATTTCAGTAAAAACATCTTCTATTCAATATGAAAATGATGATTTAATGAGAGTAACATTAGGAGATGACTATGGTATTGCATGTTGCGTATCTGCAATGAAAATTGGTAAACAAATGCAATTCTTTGGTGCTAGAGCAAACTTAGCTAAAACTCTTCTTTACGCTATTAATGGCGGTAGAGATGAAAAAACAGGAAAACAAGTTGCTCCTAAATATGAACCAATTACTTCTGAATATTTAAATTATGATGAAGTTATGGAAAAATTTGATGTTATGATGGACTATGTTGCCAAAATATACATTAAAGCATTAAATGCTATTCATTATATGCATGACAAATATTCATATGAAGCATTAGAAATGGCTTTACATGATAAAGAAATTTTAAGAACTATGGCATGTGGAATTGCAGGACTTTCAGTAGTTGCTGATTCTTTATCTGCTATTAAATATGCAAAAGTAAAAGTTTTAAGAGATGAAACTGGCCTAGCTTACGATTATGAAGTTGAAGGAGACTTTCCTAAATATGGAAATGATGATGATAGAGTAGATAGTATTGCTGTAGATATAGTAAAAACTTTCTTAGGAAAATTACAAAAACATCATACTTATAGAAATTCAAAACATACATTATCTATTTTAACTATTACATCAAACGTAGTATATGGAAAAGCAACAGGAAATACACCAGACGGAAGACGTGCCGGAGAACCTTTTGGACCAGGTGCAAATCCATTACATGGTAGAGATACAAATGGTGCAGTAGCTGTTATGAACTCTATTGCAAAATTACCTTATGAATATTCAGAAGATGGTATTTCATACACATTCTCTATTACACCAGGAACTTTAGGAAAAGAATTAGATACTCAAGTAAATAACTTAGTAAGCCTACTTGATGGATATTTTAAACAAACAGGACATCACATTAATGTTAACGTATTTGACAGAGCTTTACTTGAAGATGCAATGGAACATCCTGAAAAATACCCACAACTTACAATTCGTGTATCTGGCTATGCAGTAAACTTTATTAAATTAACAAGAGAACAACAATTAGATGTAATTCATAGAACAATACATGAGAAATTTTAAAAAGAAGCGGAATTTTCCGCTTCTTTCTATTTTTATTTGTTACCTATTAACATAATTTTATTGTGTTTTCAACTAATCTTACTAATTTTTTCTACATATTCCAAATCTTCTATTTTAGAAATTGCAAAGCACTTTTTTCCTAAATCTTTTAGTGAGGCACCGGCAGTGATACAATTCTTTATTATCTATTACAATAAATCTATCGTGAAATTTATTGGTATATGCTAATTTTAAAATGGGATATTCTTTATTAAATTTTTGTATATCTAATTTTGATATATTACTTTTTTCTGATGTTAATATGACTGCTTCTACATTTTTATTTTTCTTTGCTAACATTTTTAATATACTGTCATCTACGTAATTATCTATAATTAATATTTTCTCTTGGGCTGTTTTTATGATATCTATTATTAAACTATATGCATCATATATTTGCCCATTAAAGAAAATTTGTTGTTTAAATTCTGTTTCTTTATTTTTTTGTAGTTCATCAAAAACTTTTTCAAACTTTTTTTCATGGCCTGTTAGCATTTTATTTTGTTCTAATAACTTATATTCTACATTTGTTAATCTATCAAACACCTGTCCATTAATTAATATAAACTTTCGCATTTCTATAAAAGCTTTCATAATATTTATACTAACTTTTATTGCTATATCACTTTTCAGCAATGCTGAAAGCATTGCAATTCCTTGTTCTGTGAATACATATGGTAAATACCTTCTTCCTCCGTAGTTTTGTTTTTTCAAACTTGAGGTGACAATTTGGCACCTCAAGTTTGAAAATTCTTTTTCTGTTAACTGAAAACAAAATTCTTCCGGAAATCTTTCGCTATTTCTTTTTACTACCCTATTTACATATTTTGTTTCACATTGATATAGCATAGCTACATCACTATCTATCATAACCTGCTTTCCTCGTATTGTATAAATCAAATTTTTAATATTTTCTGTTTCATATTTTACTACATTTAATTCTTCGTTTGTTGGTGCAATATTATTTTTTTCATTCATAATTATCACATCCTATTTCAAAGTTTTATTTATTGTAGAACACTTGTTTTATGTTGTCAAGTGTTTTTTATGTTTTTCTTGTCTTTTTCTATATTTTATAGTAAAATGGTTACTATATTATTAACTAAAATACGGAGGATATTATGGAAGGAAGAATACATTCATTTGAGAGTTTAGGGGCAGTCGATGGGCCTGGTGTTCGATTCGTAGTCTTTACACAAGGCTGTGCTTTAAAATGTAAATATTGTCAAAATAGAGATACTTGGAATTTAAAAGGAGGCTCTACATATTCTAGTGATGAGATTGTAGAAAAAATTTTAAGATATAAAAATTATATTATGCCGAATGGAGGAGTTACTATAAGCGGTGGAGAACCTCTACTTCAAGCCCAATTTTTAACCCAGCTTTTTACAAAATTAAAACAATATAACATTCACACATGTATAGATACTTCTGGGAGTGTAGCTTTAACAGATGAAATAAAAAAATTAATTGATTTAACAGATTTATTTTTGTTAGATATAAAATGTATAAATGATGAAAAGGCTATTGACTTAACAGGTGTTTCTAACAAAAAAGAGTTAGAATTTGCCAATTATTTAAGCAGTATTAATAAACCTATGTGGATTAGACAAGTTTTAGTTCCTGGTTATACTGATGATGAGCAAGATTTGATTAAATTAAGAGATTTTATTTCTACTTTAAAATCTGTAGAAAAAGTAGAAATTTTACCATATCATGATTTAGGTAAATTTAAATGGGAACAACTTGGTGAAATTTACCCATTAGAAAACGTTAGAACTGCAAATAACGATGATGTAGCAAGGGCAAAAAAAATTCTAAAAATTAACTAAACTATTAGAGGACATTTTTGGACGGGTCTAGGTGGTAAATGCTAAGATTTAGGACTACTTTTTATTAAGTAGTCCTATTAATTTATAAAATCAAATCAATTATTATTCCAGATAATACCCCTATTAAATATAATATTGTCAATATTTTCATATTTTCTTTAAAATCTTCGTTTACTCTAAATAATACTAGCATACCTATTCCTGAACCAACAAGTAGCCCTCCTATCATTGAGCCTATTGAAATTACATTTTGTAAATATAATTGTGTTAATATAACAGATGATGCACAATTTGGAATTAAACCTACAATTCCCGCTATTAATGGTCCAACAACTGGCATATTCAATATTAAGTTTGAAATGTTCTCCTCTCCTATAAAGTGTATAATAATATTCATTATTAATGATATTATTATAATAAACACAAATATATTTAATGTATGTTTTATAGAAGATTTAAATATTCCTTCTTTTTCACAATGACAATGCTCATGCTCACACATATGTCCTATTTCTTCGCCAGTTTCTTTCTCTTCTTTTTTCTCTCTTTTCTTTCTAAACACTTGTCCTACACAATCTATTACTATTCCTGCTATTAGTCCTATTGCTAACTTTACTGCTAATACTTTTAAAATAAGTTCTACTGGTGCCGCTTCTGATATCAATATTGGTAACATTTCATCTGAAGTTGACAAAAATATTGCAATTAAAGTTCCCATAGTAATTACTTTTCCAGCATATAAATTTGCTGCAGCTGCTGAAAACCCACACTGTGGGAAAATGCCTAATATTGCACCTAAAACTGGCCCCCATTTTCCTGATTTTTTTATTATACTTTTTGTTTTATCACCTGTTTTATGCTCTATATATTCCATTATTAAATATGTAACAAATAAAAAAGGCAATAATTTTAATGCATCTATTCCCGTGTCTAATAATATCTCTAAAATTTCTTTTGACATTTTTCCTTTAAATCAATTTAATAGAATTTTTAATCTACTTAAATTGATAATTCCTCTCTTTCTTTTTTTTATTCACTACACTATAATAACACATTTTTCTACTTATAACAAGATTAATTTTTTAAGGTTGTCTATATTTTGAACTACACAATTATAGCCATATTGATAACAACTTTCTAACTTTTCTATATCTAATAGGCCTACTTTATCTGTATATACATTTAAAACTACATCACTCATTTCTAAACTTTCTTCTGATATTTTACTTCCCATTATATCTATAGTTTTCATTACTATATCCATTATATTACTATTTTCATCTACTGAATCTGCATCAAATTTTACTGCAATTACTTTATCTGCTCCTTGTTTTTTTACTTCATTTACTGGCACATTATCTAATGCTCCACCGTCCATAAATGCATGTTTTCCCATTAAGCATGGATTAAAAACTGCTGGAAAACTACTGCTAGCTCTTACTGCCTTGCCTACAGTTATATTTGTAATGTATTGTGTTTTATCTTCTGCATTTTGAGGAATCTTATTTGTAAATACGTATTCTTTTGATTCTGTAATATCAACACTTGGTATTACTAAAGGCATTTGTATCTCCTCTATATTTTTTATTTTCTTTTGGAGTGCCATTTTATTATACACGTTTTCTATTATTTTGCCATCTTTTAAACTTGAAAAAACTTTTTTACTTTTAAAAATATGACTTTGCAATCCTGCTATAATTGGCTTTGTATTAATTGTTGCAATATCTTTTGCATATTTTCTAAAAAGGCTATATATTTCTTCTGGAGTATATCCCATTGCATATAAAGAAGCTACCATACTTCCACAACTTGTACCTCCTATTATATCTATTTTTATATTATTATCCTCTAATGCCTTTAAAACTCCTGCATGTGCAATTCCTCTTATTCCACCACCAGATAAAGCAATTCCTATTTTCATAAAAAAAATCCTCCTATACATTTACATATAGTATTTACAAATATTATATGTTTAAACGCATAAGAGGGTTATTTTTTATTTTACTTCTATACTATTATAATATAATTCTTCTGGATTCACATCTTCTCCGGTTTCCCATTCTATTGTTTCTCCATCTGGATGTACTTTTTTAAATAGTTCATAATCTTTTAATTTCTTAAATGCTTCATAATTTAAATTTGGCTTCATATCATATATCTTAATCTTTCCATTTTCATATTTTATTAATATTTTATAATCTTCTAATACTTCTATATCTTTTATTATTGGCATTAACATTATTATCTCTCCCATCTAAAAAATAACTGCTACACTTTATTTTAAAGGTTCTATTTTAAATCCTTCTTTTCCCTGTAGTAAAAGTTTCCATAACTCTTTTAATTCTCTGTTATGTATTTCTATCCATGCTTGTAATATTTTTTGTTGACTTTTTGGAATTTGACCTTCTATTATATTTCCATTTAAATCAAATATTGCTCTATATTCATTATAATTTACGTGTATATGTGGTAAATTATGTTGCTTATTATCTCTAAAGTACATTCTTATTGTTATTCCATAAAACTTAGATATAATTGGCACTTTCATTCCTTCTTATATTATCATATTATTTTCTGTTTTTCAACTTTCTAGTTAAATTTTATTTAAAATGTTTTATTAACTTATAATACAACCACTTTTAGCTTAAAATCCTGTTCTTGGTAGAGTTGGTTTTGGTGGCTCTTTTGATTTATTTGTTATCGTTATTTTAGCTACCATGCCTTCTGAAACTAATACCACATATTCCTCTTCATTTAATATGTAATCTTTATCTGTTTTTATTTCTTTTATTGTATATTCTCCTATTTCTAATTCTTCTGTTGTTGCTATTCCTTCTTCATTTGTTTGGTATATTCCGACTGTTTCGCCATTATCTTTAATTAGTTCAAATACTACATCTTTAATTGGTGTTCCTTTTGGCTTTCCATTTATCTTATTATCATCTTCACTTATTTTTAAGATTTCAATTCTTCCTTTTCTTTTTTCATTTTCTATTTTTATAGTACATGTTTCATTTTCTTTTATTTCTATTTTTTCATCTTCTGCTAATTTGTAATTTCCTCTTGATTCTATTTCCCTTATTGTATAATTTCCTACTGATATTTCTTCTATGTATATTTCTCCTTTTTCATCTGTTACTTCATCTCTTACTGTTCTCCATTTTTCATCATATATTCTGAATATTACTCCTGGTATTACTATTTCATTATTGTCCTTGTCTATTTTTACTATTCTAAGGCTTCCTTTTTTCTTTTCATTTTCGAATTCTACTACTGTTTGTTCTCCCCATTTTAGTGAAACTTCCTTTTTTTCTTTACTTAATACATAGTTTTTTGGTACTTCTATTTCTTCTATTATAACGTTTTGAGGATTTATTTTATGTATAAAAGCTTGTCCTGATTCATTTGTTGTAACTTTTGCTAAAACTTGTCCACTTTTTGATTTTATTTGAAAAGTAACATTTGGAACAGGATCTTTTGTTTGTGCATCTATTTTTACTATTTTTAAACTACTAGTGTTTGCATCCACATTTAGTGTTACTGTTGTAGAAGCTGTTTCATATCCACTTGTATATGTTACATAGTTTTGTGCACTTTCTATGCTACTTTCACAGTAATAAACCGGATTTGTTTTTATATATGCATTTTTTATATTTATTTTTCCACTTATATTATTTTTTATATTGTTTATTGGGATTGCTATTTTGAAATAACTACTTGTTAACAAGCTTTGCTCTTTATTTTTTGAATCTAATATTTTTGTTCCACTTGGGAAATCACTTATTTCAACTTCATATGATTTTAAACTCTTATTTCCTATTACTTGGTATTCTTGAGTATAATATAAATTATTTTCTATTACTTCTTCTTTGTGTTCTCCTTTTCGTATAGCATTTACAAATGGTAATGTATATACTTCTTGGCCATTTAATCCATATTCATATAGGCTTTGTGCTACATTTAAAACTTTTTCTCCTCTTCTTCTAATTTCTTCTACTGTATTTCCGTCTACACTTCTTGTTCCTAATATATATTTATCTTTTGGTGCTATTCCTTCTGCTATGCTATGAAGTGCTACTTTAGTCGCACTATATAAATCGTCATCACATTCCAAATTCCATTCTTTATATGTTGAACCCATATATCCTTTGTTTAGTACTCTCCATACTCTGTCATCTCCGAATTTTGTTACTGTTCCATCATAGCTTTCGTAGCCTGTTCCAACTCCTTTTCTGGCTGGTTGTACACAAAATGCTGGATATTTTTGACCATCATCTTTATCTAAATAATATACATACCATATTATTTTGTAACTCCATTTTTGGTAATCTTCCATCCAATATTCTAATAATGAGTCACATTCGTGGTCACCTTCTAATTTTATTTTATCTCCATTTTGTATGTTTGCTTGAACTGTACCAAACAGACTTCCTGTAATTTGTAATATTTGTATAATTAACAATAGTATTATTAATACTTTTTGTATTATTTTATTTTTCATATCTTTTCCTTCCTTATTTTATATTTTTTATAAATTTATGTTTATAATAAAGGAATGGTAAGAAAATTTTGCAAACAAAAAAGCTAAACAAAACGTTATAAACGTTATATTTAGCCCCTATATTATATTTATGTATAAAAACAACTTTTATATTACTCTTGTGTAAATGGTAATATAGCGATTTGTCTTGCTCTTTTTACTGCTAAAGTAATATCTCTTTGATGTTTTGCGCAAGCTCCTGTTGCTCTTCTTGGTAATATTTTACCTTTATCATTGATGAATTTTTTTAATTGCTCTGCATTTTTATAATCTAAAACAAGATTTTTGTCTGCACATAAAGGACAAACTTTTTTTCTCATTTTTTTGAATCTTGGATTAAAATCATCATCCATGTTGTTTCTATTATTTCTTCTTTGTTTTTTGTCTGCCATTCTAATTTTCCCCCCTATCCTAAAATTTTATAATTCTCTACTTAAAATGGTAAATCGTCCCCTGAAGAAACTTCAAAGTCTGAACTTCCAGTTGTTTCTGGCATAGTTCCAAAAGTTGCATCAAAGTTTGCACTTGAATCTCCTTCTCTTTTGCTATCTGCAAAATATGCTTCTTCTGCAACAACTTCTGTAATATAGTGTTTTTGACCTTGGTCATCATCCCATGTTCTTGTTTGAATTCTACCAATTACTCCAACTTGTTGACCTTTTTTGAAGTATTTGCTACAAAATTCTCCAAGTTTACTCCAGGCTACTATATTAATAAAATCTGCTTGTCTTTCTTCTCCAGGTCTTACAAATCTTCTATTAACTGCTAAGCTAAAAGAAGCTACTAAAGTATTGTTAGATTGTGTGTATCTAACTTCTGGATCTCTAGTTAATCTACCCATTAAAATTACTTTGTTCATATTTTTACCTTCCTATTCTTCTACTTTTACTGTCATGAATTTTATTACTTCGTCTGTAATTCTATAAATTCTTTCAAGTTCAGAAATTAGGCTTGGATTTGCTTCGAAATAAAATACAACGTAAAAACCTTCAGCATTTTTTTGTACTTCATATGCTAATTTTTTTCTTCCTAATTCTTCTGCTTTTTCTAGCTTTCCATCAGTATTAATCAAATCTGTAAATTTTTGAACAAGAGCTTTAATTCCTTCTTCGTCTACGTTTGGATTAATAATGATAACACTTTCGTATTTATTCATTATTTTTCACCTCCTTTTGGATTTATAACCTACACAAAATGTAAGTAAGGGTGTAAAAATTTATATCTCATTTTTACAGCATTAGTATTTTATCACATTTTTTAGCATATCGCAAGCTATTTAGCATTTTTATTTTAATTATTTTTTGTTTATGTTAATTATTTACCTGTTTTGTATAATATACCATTCCATATCCAAAATTTAATTTGCAATATACTCCTATAAACTCTGGCTCATCCCAACTTAGTTCATACGTAGGTTCTAATATTATTTTTCCTTCTAAGTTTATTACTCCCCATTTTTCATTTTTTCTTATTCCTGCAAAACCATATTCATTCATCTCAGTAGCTGCATCATAAATAGGTTCTACTACTATATTATCATTTTTGTCTTTGTATCCCCATTTTCCATTTTCTGAAAATGCAAATAGGTTTGCATTTGTAAAGATTTCTTTTGCTTCTATTTCATTTGCATTCTTATCAAAGTATTTTCTTTCTTTTGAATTTTCTAGCCTTACGTAATTTTCTTTTTCTGTTAGTTTTGCATTTTCCATTTTAGCTACTATTTCCATATTTTCATTATATAATTCTATTGTATATGGTTCAGTTATAATTGCTTGTACTATATTTTTATTGTTTAATTTTTGTATTACACTGTAGTCTGAAATTATACTCTTTTTAGTTTCAGCATTAAATACTGCTGTTTTTCCATCTTGCGTAACTATATAATAATTGTTAAAAAGATATTCTATATATGAATATTCATTATTTAGTATAGCATTTCCATCTTCATCTATAATTCCAAATTTATCTTCTTCATTCATTGTAATTTTATATTTTGTATTTTCTTCATTATATACTGTTTTGTATTTTTGCTCTTCTTGTTTCTTTCCATTCTCATCAAAATAGAAAGCTTCATCACCTTTTTTAGCAAATATACTTTTATTTGAAATTATGATGTTGTCATACTCTGGCTTTAATATTTCTTTGCCTTCTTTTGTATATACTCCTTGTTTTGAATTTTTTTGTACTGTAAACAACTCATTTTCTTTGTTAAATTCTATATCTTCATATATATGTTTTAAGATTTGTTTTTTACCATTATATATTCCTGCTTGTCCATTTTTAAAGGCTAATATATATGTGCTATTTTCTATTTCTGTAATACGTTCTATTTCGTTATATTCTTCTTTTAAAATTTTCGCACCTTTTGAATTTATATAACCATATTTGTAGCCATCATTACTTTTATTTCCTACTATAAAGCCTGCTTCTTTATATTTTGTGCTTTCATCGTAATAACCATCTGCTACTATAGAGTCATATTTTATTTCTACCATTTGCTTTCCATTTATATTTATAACTCCATATTTTCCTTCTTGTTTTACTAATAAGCAGCCTTCTTTATATAACAAACTTTCAATAGAATCATATATTGGCTTTGTTATTTTTTTGCCTTTAAAATTTATAATTCCGTATTTTCCATTTTCCTTGTACATTAATACACTTTTTTCATATGGCACATCTGTTGTAGCATCTTTAAAAACTAATGGCAATACTTGTTCATATTTTGTTAGTATTTTTTCTGCTTTTGAATTTAATACTTCTGTTTTATATTCTTCATTTTGAGGATTGTAATCTAAATAACCTATAAATACATCTTTTGATGGGTTTGGAATAATTACCATTTCATAAATTGGATTTATTCTATCATATTCAAACTGCACTTTCCATAATCACTGTCAAAGCGGTTATAAAACTGTCGTAATTGCTATTATTTTG
>USFC01000003.1 GCA_900553865.1 uncultured Clostridium sp. | reverse complement strand
ATAGCTCGTTTGGTCGACTTACGCGGTATTGCAAATAATATATATACTCTTATTATATTAAATGAAATTTAGTGTAGCTGTTTTTTTGATCCGTTCCCAAAAACAGGTGCAAAAAGAAATGTCCAAAACGTACCAAAAGGAAACGTCCCAAAAGGTAAAAAAAGAAAATAAATTTTCATCAAATTCTTGCAAATAAATAAGTGTAATGATAGAATTGAAATGGGAAATAACGTAATCTTAAAGAAAGGATGTTAAAAATGGCAAAAAGAGGGAAAAGAAAGAAATCAAATGTAAATTCAATAGATATAACAGTAATTGGAATAATTGTAGCTAGTATTTTACTTGCTGTTTTAATATATACAAAATCAGGCTTTTTAGGGGAAACATTAAGCCCCGTGCTTGGTGGAATAATGGGATTTATTAAGTACATTATCCCAGTTGGCACTTTTTTAATAGGAATATATTTAGCTTGTAACAAGGAAAAAGAATATGTTTTTTCAAAAATGGTGTTATATATAGCCTTTTTACTATGCATAGCAGTTTTACTTAGTGTTTTTCAAATTTCAGCAGGAAATATCGGAACAACTAATGATATGGGAAAAAATTTAGAAGCAGCATATAAGTTAGGAACTAAAGATATAGGAGGAGGAGTAATAGGAGCTATAATTGCTATTCCACTAATAAAGTTATTAGGAAGCTTGGGAACAATAATATTAGCAATAGGAGTAGCAATAATTTCTTTAACATTTATATTTAAAATAAATTCAGCTAAAATTATTTCTAACATAGTAGAAGATATAGAAGAACGCAGAGAAATTAAGAAAGAAGAAAAAGAAAGGGCAAAAACTTCAAATAAAAAGCAACATATATATAATGTTCAAGAAGAAATGCCAAGAAAAGAAACAGCAAGAGAAAGAAAACTAAGAGAAAAAGAAGAAGCAAGAAGAAAAGCAATGGAAATTGATGAAAATCAATTAAGCATAAACTTAAGTGGTTTGGAAGATGAAATGAAAAGTGGCAAGTTAAAGAAATACAATCATGACAAAGATGATTTAAGACCACTTGGAATGGAAAAGACAGTAAAACCTAATCCAAACGAACTTGGAAATTTATTTAAACAAGAAGTAGAAACAAAAGAAGAAAAAGTTAAAGAAGTATTAAACTTAGAGCATACAATGACTACAGAAAGTGAAAACGAAAAATATGAATTCCCACCGATACAAATGCTTTCAGAAGGAAGCAAACAAGCACTAAAAGGCGGAAAAAAAGCAGTAGCAGATACAGCAGCCAAATTACAAAAAACTCTATACAGTTTTGGTGTTTCTGCAAAAGTAGAAAATGTTTCAATTGGACCAGCAATTACAAGGTATGAATTAAAACCAGCAGAAGGCGTACGTGTTAGCAGAATTGCAAATTTAGCAGATGATATAGCACTAAACTTAGCAGCAGAAACTATTCGTATAGAAGCTCCAATTCCGGGAAAACATGCTGTGGGAATTGAAGTTCCAAATGCAGAAAATGAAATAGTTCATTTAAGAGATATAATAGATACACCAGAATTTGAAGAACATAAATCAAAACTTGCATTTGCACTAGGAAAAGATGTAGCAGGAAAAGAAATAATTACAGATATTGCAAAAATGCCACACGTAATGATAGCAGGTGCAACAGGTTCAGGAAAATCAGTATGTATAAATACTTTAATTGCAAGCATAATATACAAAGCAAAGCCAAGTGAAGTAAAATTGGTAATGGTAGACCCAAAAGTAGTTGAACTTTCAGTATATAATGGAATACCACATTTATTAATTCCAGTTGTTACAGACCCAAGAAAAGCAGCGGGGGCACTTGCATGGGCAGTCCAAGAAATGGAAAATAGATATGCAACTTTTGCAGCGAAAGGAGTAAGAGATTTAAAGGGCTACAATGAAGCAGTAGACAAAAAAGATGGAATTGGAAAATTGCCACATATAGTAATTATTATAGATGAGCTTGCAGATTTAATGATGGTGGCTAAAAAAGATGTAGAAGATGCAATTTGTCGTTTAGCTCAAAAAGCAAGAGCAGCAGGAATGCACTTGGTAATTGCAACACAAAGACCATCTGTAGATGTAATTACAGGTTTAATTAAAGCAAATATTCCATCAAGAATAGCATTTGCAGTGTCTTCACAAGTAGACTCTAGAACAATATTAGATATGGTAGGGGCAGAAAAATTGTTAGGAAAAGGAGATATGCTATTTTTCCCAACAGGAGCACCAAAGCCAACAAGAATTCAGGGAGCTTTCATTTCAGATGGAGAAGTAGAAAAAATTGTAAACTTCTTAAAAGCAAATGGAGAAGCAAAATATAATGAAGACATAATTGAAAGTATAGAAAATTCAAATAAAACAGATAAAGAAATAGCAGAACAAGCAGAAGACGATGACGAAACAGACCCACTTTTAATGGAAGCAATAGACGTAGTAGTTGAAACAGGTCAGGCTTCTACATCTTTTATACAAAGAAGATTTAAAGTAGGTTATGCAAGAGCAGGAAGAATAATAGACCAAATGGAAGAAAGAGGCATAATTTCAGGATATCAAGGCAGCAAACCACGTGAAGTTTTAGTAACAAAAGATAGATGGCAAGAGTTAAAAATGGCAACTACTCCGGTTCCAGCAGAAGCAAAAACAACTGAAGTAGGAACAGCAATAAACACAATAAAGAAAATAAGTGAATTAAATGGAACAGAAGAAGAATACTAATATAAAATAGACAAAAGAAAGGCAAAAGAAAAATGGCGAAAGAGGATATTTTTTCGAAAATAAATTTAAAAGATTATAATAATATTTTAGAAAATGTATTAGAGCAGAAGGCTTTTTCAGAAGATGTAAAAAACCTTCTGCTTAGTATGTTATATAAAATAGAAAATGGGTATGAAGACTACAAAACAATAAAAGTAAATGTTTCTAGCAAAAAAAATTATGTAAAAAAGATAATTGAAGTAATAAAAGAAGAATGCAAAGAAATAAAATTAGTAAAACCATTATCAGATGAAAGTAAAGTTTTAGAAGAAAAAAATGTCAATTACATTGTAGAAAAAGAAAAAGGAAAAATAACAGTATATCCAAATGAAAGAATGATGTTAGAGGCACTAATAGAACTAAGTCAAAAGGAAATTGAGCTAGAAGATGAGTATTATTTATACAGTTTGGCCATGAAAAATGTGCTAAGTATAGGAAACAAAATGAATTATGTAGAAGTAATACGTGACTTTAACGGATGGTCTTGGGATATAACTACTAGTCAAATGGAAAGCAAAAATATAAATATAGTGTACCAAAATTTGTTAATTCTTTTAGGAAATCATTTTTTACAAACATGGATAATAAACAACGAAGAAGACGAAGAAGAAGTCGAAATGCCAAACAATGAAATATTAAGAAGCAAATATAACGAAAATTTTGGAATGACAACAGAAGAGATGCAAGAGGAAAAAGACTATGTAAATAAAATGCAGGAAATATTAATAGAAAAATATGGCAAGGGAAATGCGCAAAACTTTTGGAATCAATTAATAAAAACAATATTAGCAATAGGAAGCAATATAAATAAAGAGCAAAAAAGGATATTACTAGAGGAAAAGAAAAAAGTAGAAGAACATTTAGAAAAAATGCAAGATAATAAAAAATATGTAGAAGAATTATCAAAAACAAAAAAAGATTTAACTAAAAAAATAAAAGAAATAGATACAATTCTTAGTGATGAAAAATTATTAAAAGAAGAGTATGAAAAAAGAAATTCAAAACTTGCAAATAAAGACAAAATATTTAGTGTAAGTCATTTAAATATTATGTTAGAAAAAGAAAGAGAAAAATATTTAAACCAAATAAAAGAATGTAATTTACAAATGCAACCAAAGGAATTTGTAGTAACAAAGCAAAAATTAGAAAATCAAAAGGAATTTTATGAAGAAATAGATATAAAAGAAAGCGAAAAAACAAATGAAGAAAAACAAATAGAAGAATTGCAAAAATACTTTTTAAAATGCTTAGAAGAAAAAATAGACAAAGCAGAAGGCAAAAAAGAAATAACAGACTTAATATATGAAATAAGATATTATGAACAACTTCCTTACAAACAATACAATATAAGCAAAGAAAAAAAAATAGAAGAATATGTAACAAAAGTAGAAAAACAAATAATAAAAAAAGCTTGTGCAGAAAAAGTAGTAATAAGATTTACACAAGAAGAGGAGCTAAATTATAAGATTTTAAAAAATCAATTTCAAAGCAAAATAATAAAGCTAGAAAACACAATATATGTATTAAAATACAAAAAAGGAATCTTAAAAATAGAAATATATGACACGAACATAGAAGAAGAAACAAAAGAAATAGAAATAAGCGAAAAAGTAGAATTAAACGTGAAATTGAACAAAAAGATAAAAATTTGGGAGTGACGCGTTGGGACGTTTCTTTTTGCGTCACAATGTTCAAAAGAACTCGAAAAATTAAGAAAAATTAAGAAAATGAAGCAAAATGGAGTTTGCAAAGCAAAAAGAAACGTCCCTTTTGCTTCACAAGTGGGAGGTAAAGAATGAAAGTTACTTTTTTAGGAGCAACAAAAACAGTTACAGGCTCTAACTTTTTAGTAGAGGCTGCAGGAAAGAAGTTTTTAGTAGATTGTGGAATGTATCAAGGAAAAGCTGAAGACGAATGGGAAAATTCAGCACCTTTTGCATATGATGTACATGATATAGATTTTATGCTATTAACGCATGCACACATAGACCATTCAGGAAGAATTCCAAAACTATATAATGAAGGTTATAGAAATCCGATATATGCCACAAAAGCTACATGTGATTTATGCTCAATAATGCTACCAGATAGTGGGCACATTCAAGAAATGGAAATTGAGTGGAAAAATAGAAAAAGAGTGCGTAAAGGTTTAAAACCAGAGCCACCTTTATATACGGCCGAAGACGCTACAAAGTGTTTAGAAATATTTAGCCCAATAAAATATGACGAAATAATAGATATAAGCGATAATATACATGTAAGGTTTAACGATGCAGGGCATATGTTAGGTTCAGCAATAATAGAAATTTGGGCAGATGAAAATGGAAAAAGAACAAAAGCAGTATTTACAGGAGATTTGGGCAACAATGATATTCCACTTTTGTCATCACCAACAATGATAGATGATGCAGATTATTTAGTAATGGAATCAACATATGGAGGAAGATTGCACAACAGAAATGACGATAAAGCAGAAATGTTTTTAAATATAGTTTCAGAAACACTAGACAAAGGTGGAACAGTTGTAATTCCTTCATTTGCAGTAGGAAGAACACAAGAAATTTTATATGAACTAAATAACTTAAAAGAAATAAGAAATGATGAAGAGTTTATAAAAAAATACGAAACATTAATGAGAGTTCCAGTATATGTAGATAGTCCACTTGCAATTTCAGCAACTCAAATTTTCAAAGAAAACATGGACATATTTGATGAAGAAACACAAGAAATAATGAGAAGAGGGGACAATCCACTAGAATTTCCAGGGCTACAATTTACACAAACAGCAGAAGAATCTAAAGCTTTAAATGAAAAAAATGAGTCATCAATAATAATTTCAGCAAGTGGTATGTGCGAGGTTGGAAGAATAAAACATCATTTAAAACATAATTTATGGAATCCTAATAGTACAATATTATTTGTAGGCTACCAAGCACCTGGTACACTTGGCAGAAAAATTGTAGATGGGGCAAAAAAAGTAAAAATATTTGGAGAAGAAATAGCAGTAAATGCGCGAATTGAGTATATAGAAGGATATTCAGGTCACGCAGACCAAGAATGGCTTTTAAACTTTGTGTATTCATTTATAAGAAAACCAAAAACAATATTCTTAGTACATGGGGAGCCAGAAGGACAAATAATATTAAAGCAAAAATTACAAGGAACAACACAAATTCCTGTTATAATTCCAGAGTATGGTGAAGAATACGAACTAAACGAAGAAGTTCAAAGACTAGGAAGAGTAAAAGGAGCAAAAGAACACGAAAAGAAATATATAAGATTAGAAGTATTAGACAGAATACAAACTTTAAAAGAAGAATTAGAAGACATGTCAGACATAGTAAAAGAAGAAATGCTTAGTGAAGATGCAAAAGACCAAGACATAGAGCAATTAAATAATAGAATAAAAGAATTAGAGCAACAAATAGTAAAAATAATAGAAGGGTAATAATAAAAGATGAATAGAAAATACCTAAATGAAGCGATAATAGGCAATAATGAAATAGTTGCAAGTTTTAGTAAAAAAGGAGAAATGCTAAGGCTATTTTATCCAACGAGAGATTATAAGCAATTTGTAGATTGCATGTACACAGGGGTAAAAGTAAACGACTCTGCAATTATATATTTGCATGATGATATAAATAATGTATATAGTCAATATTATACAGAGAATACAAATATATTAAACACAAAAATAAAAAACACATATTTCAATTTATCAATAATGCAAACAGATTTTGCAGCTATTTCACAAAATATTCTTGTAAAAAAATTAGTACTTACAAATGAAAATACAATAGATTTAAATGTGAACTTTATAGTATATTCAAAATTATTATCTGATTTTAACAATATGGTAGGTTCAAAAATAGAAAACGACATTCTTATGCAATATAGCCACGATTTTACATATTGTATATTTTCAAAAGCACCAATACAAGGACATCGTTTAAACAACAGCAAAGAAGAAATAAAGTCAGGAATACTTAAGGATAAAGATTACATAGGAATGTCAAATGATTCAGCAATAAGCTTTGAAATAGGAAACTTAAAAGCAGGAGAAAGTAAAGAATTCGAAATTATCATATATATAAACAATAATTTAGAACAATATCAGTTTGATGAAATAATAAGCGACGTAGAAAAAATAAGAAAAATTGATATAAACAAGGAATTAGAAAAAGTAGAAAAATATTGGCAAAATTATGTGAAAAAGCATGATGGATTAAAGGTAATAGAGCAAAAAGAAAAGTGGCAAAAATTAATAACAGGCCAAGAAAATTTAGATGAAACCACATATAAAAAGTATGAGCAAATGAAAAATGTATATATAAGAAGCATTTTGCTATTTCCATTACTTACAAATGCAAAAACAGGAGGAATATCAGCCGCAATAGAAATAGACGAAGAAAGAGAAAAATCAGGCAGATACTCATATTGCTGGCCAAGAGACGCAGTATTTGTAACAAAAGCCTTAGACATTTTAAATATGAAAGAAGAAACAACAAAATTCTACTTAGAATTTTGTAAAAAAACACAAAGTCAAAACGGAATGTGGGAACAACGTTTTTACACAGACGGAAGGCTAGCACCATGCTGGGGCTACCAAATAGACGAAACAGCAAGTATAATATATGGAATTTACGAACATTATAAAGAAACACAAAATAAAGAATTCTTAAAACAAGTCTATCCAATGTGCCAAAAAGCAATTGACGCATTGGGGACGTTTCTTAATGTGTCATCTGTCCCTTTTGCGTCACAAAAAAATAAAGAAAATATGAAAAATTTTCTAACTCATGAAAGCTACGATTTATGGGAAATGCACGAGGGAGTACATCTATATTCTATGGCAGCAATGTATGCAGCTTATGAGGCAATGCTTGAAATAGAAAAAGTGTTAGAAAAAAAAGAATATGTACAAGAAATGGAATTAATGGCCGAAAAATTAAAGGAATATTGTAAAAAAAATCTATATAATGAAGAAGAAAAAACATTAAAAAGAAGTAACAAAGACAACATATGCGACATAAGCATATTAGGTACAGTAACGCCATTTAATATGTTCAAGCCAAACGAAAAAGAAGTAATAAATACAGTAGAAAAAATGAACATGACACTTAGAACATATACAGGTGGATATATAAGATTTGAAAATGACAACTATATGGGAGGCAACAATCCATGGCCAGTAGCGACATTATGGATGGCACAGTACAATTTAAAAATAGGAAAAGCAAAAGAAGCGATTGAGCAAATAGAATTTGTAATAAAAACGGCAACAAAACATGGCTTTTTAGCAGAACAAATAAATAATGAAACAATGCAAGCAAATTGGGTAATAGGACTAGGCTGGTCACACGCCATGTTCATATTAGCCCTGTCACAATTAGGGACAGTCCCTAATTGCGAAAAAGTAGCAATTGGGGACAGAGTAATATGAACAGCGCATTAAAAATTATAAAATTATGTTTACAAATCAGAAAAAATATGATATTGTAAGTAACATAAAATAAAAAACATTATAATATTATTAGGGTTAGTGTAAAAAAGAGACAGATATAAAAATAAAATGGGGGCAAATATAAAAATGAAAGAAGGTATAAAGATGCCAAGAAAATCAAGAATGTTTGGCCCTAAAAAAATAAATCATATAGTTATGAGAGGAATTAATAAACAAGATATATTTTTAGACAAACAAGACAAAGAAAAATTCATAAAAGAAATAAAAAATACAAAGGATAAATATAATTATGAATTATATGCATATGTAATTATGCCAAACCATGTACATTTACAACTATGTGACAAAGAAGGAAATATATCAAATATAATGAATAGCTTACAAACGAGGTATGTCAGTTATTTTAATAAGAAATATGAAAGAGTAGGACATCTATTTCAAGACAGATACTTTAATAAAATAATAGAAGATGATGAATATTTTGGCAATACAATAAGATATATTCATAAAAATCCAGAAAAAGCATTTTTGTCTACAAAAGAAAAGTATAAATGGAGCAGCTATAATGAATATCTAAATAATAATGATTCTTTAGTAAATATTAGTATGTTTCTCAATTTATTAGATAGTAATAGGAAAATATCTTTAAAAAAATTTAAAGAATATCATGAAATTAATGAAGAAGATAAAATTGCAGATTATATAAAATATGAATTACAAAATAAGTTAACTGATGAACAGTTAATAGAAGCGCTAAAAGATAAGCTGAAAATGGAAAATATTCAAAATATACAACAATATAATAGTAAAGTAATAAGAGAGTTACTTAAAGATATAGTAAATATATCATATATATCTATTAATCAATTATCAAGAGTAACAGGAATTAATAGAAAATTATTAAGTACAATGAAAATAGATATAAAGTAAAGGGTGAATCTCATTGTAACATATTCCCAATTAGGGACTGTCCCTAATTGGGAATATGTTACAATAAGGGACTGTCCCTAATTGGGAGGAAAGTATGGCGAAGAGTAAAACAGTTTTTGTGTGTAATGAATGTGGGTATGAATCTGCAAAATGGCTTGGCAAGTGCCCTGCGTGCAATGCATGGAATAGCTTTTATGAGGAAAAAGTTGTTAAAGAAAAAGATGGTTCTTTTATTTCAGATAAAAAAACAAAGAGTAGCAAGCCAACTACTTTGAATAGTATTGAGGGAAAAGAAGCTGCTAGAACTTCAACAGGTGTAGGAGAATTAGATAGGGTTTTAGGTGGAGGACTGGTTAAAGGTTCTCTAGTTCTTTTGGGTGGAGAGCCAGGGATTGGAAAATCTACTTTAATTCTTCAAATTTGCGATAAAATGCAGGGAGAGGGCAAGGTTTTATATGTTTCAGGGGAAGAATCTGCAGAGCAAATTAAAATAAGAGCAGATCGTTTAGATATAAAAAATGATAATATTTTATTTTTAGGCGAAACTGATATAGATTTAATAGCAGATGCAATAAAGGAAATAAATCCAAAACTTGTAATTATAGATTCTATTCAAACTATGTATAGTGATGAAATTACTTCTGCTGCAGGTACTGTAAGTCAGGTTCGTGAAATAACAGCTAGAATTATGAAAATTTGTAAGCAGGAAGCAATTACAACTATTATAATTGGACATGTTACAAAAGAAGGAAATATAGCAGGACCAAGAGTTTTAGAACATATGGTAGATACAGTTTTGTACTTAGAAGGAGAAAGATATTTTTCTTATCGTATTTTACGAGGTGTAAAAAATAGATTTGGTTCTACAAATGAAGTTGGAATGTTTGAAATGCAAGAAAAAGGAATGATGGAAATTACAAATCCTTCATCAATTTTAATTTCGGAAAGGGAAGATAATCCACCAGGAAGCATTATAGTGGATAGCATGGAAGGAACAAGACCTCTTTTAATAGAGCTTCAAGCGCTAACAACGCCTACAGTTTTTGGGCTTCCACGAAGAACTGCAAATGGAATTGATTATAATAGATTAACAGTTTTAATGGCTGTTTTAGAAAAAAGAGCAAATATGAATTTAGGTTCTCAAGATGTGTATTTAAATGTTGTTAGTGGAATAAAATTACAAGAACCTGCAATAGATTTAGGCGTAGTTTTAGCTGTTAGTTCATGCTTTAAAGGTATCAGCATTCCAAAAGATGTAGTTGCAATAGGTGAAGTTGGTCTAACAGGCGAAGTAAGGGCAGTAAGCATGATAGAAAAGAGATTAAAAGAAGCGGAAAAATTAGGATTTAAGAAATGTATTATTCCAGAAAATAACAAAAAACTATTGAAAGATAATTATAAATTAGATATAATAGGCGTTAGAAATATTAACGAGGCATTAAAAGCAATAAAATAGTGCTCCATTTGGGACGTTTCCTAAAGGTAAAAAAAGTCCCTAATGGTAATTTTATTTATTATAATGCACCAAAAGGGACTTTCTTAACCAAAGAGAAATGTCCCCAATGGAGCAAAGAGGTCAGGAGTTGAGCTGAAAAAATGGGTACATTTAAAGAAAGTAATATAGCAGATGTATTAAAACTAATTTCACCGGGAACCCCTATTAGAGATGGACTAGAGAATATTTTAAAGGCAAAAACAGGAGCATTAATAATAATAGGAGATAGCAAAGAGGTGTTAGACCTAGTTGATGGTGGATTTAGGTTAGATATAGATTACACACCTTCTAGGTTATATGAGCTTGCCAAAATGGACGGAGCCATTATCTTAAGTTCAGATTTTAAGAAGATTTTATATGCAAATGCACAGCTTATACCATCACCCGGAATAGCTACAACAGAAACAGGAACAAGGCATAGAACTGCCGAACGTACTGCAAAACAAACAGGTGAAATTGTAGTAAGCATTTCTCAAAGAAGAAATATAATAACAATATTTAAAGGATATTCAAGATATGTGCTAGAAGATACCTCAAAGGTTATTTCAAAGGCAAATCAAGCACTTCAAACAGTTGAAAAGTACAAGAAAGTTTTTGATAGTAAACTAAGCATATTAAATGAGTATGAATTTAATGATATTGTAACTTTAGAAAATGTTGTTACCTGCATTCAAAGGGCAGAAATGGTAATGAAAATAGTAGAAGAAGTCCAAAGAGCAATATATGAATTAGGACAAGAAGGAAGATTGCTAGAAATGCAGTTAGAAGAATTAATAGGTGATCTTGAAAAAGAGGAATTGCTTATTATAAAGGATTATATTGCACCGGGCAAAAAGAAAAATTGTGAAAAAATCTTAAAAGAAGTTAAAAGTTTAACGCATGAAGATTTAATGAAAGCGCAAATTATTGCAAGGCTTTTAGGGTACGAAGATTTTGACAACTATGATGAAGTTGCAGTATATACGAAAGGGTACAGAATTTTAAATAAAATCCCAAGAATGCCAAGCAATATTGTTGATAATTTGGTAAAATCTTTCAAATCTTTCCAACATATTTTGGCAGCAGATATACCAAGCTTAGATGACGTAGAAGGAATAGGAGAAGTACGAGCAAAAGCGATAAAACAATCTTTAAAAAGGATGCAAGAACAATTTGTTTTTGACAATTTAATTATATAAGGAAAGTAGGAGTAAGAATGAAGAAAAATCTATTAGAAAAAATATTATGTATAATAGCTATTATAGTTTTAATAGCTATAATAGCATGGGTGGGATATGGAATATACAAAAAGAATACGAAAAAAGTTCAAAATCCAATAGCAACTATTGAAGTTCAAGACTATGGAACAATAAAAGTAGAATTATATCCAGACCAAGCACCAAACACAGTTACAAACTTTATTGCATTAGCAAACCGTGGATATTATAATGGACTTAACTTTCACAGAGTAATTTCAGGATTTATGATTCAAGGTGGAGATAAAAATGGTGATGGAACAGGAACGCCAACTATAGACGACTTAAAAGGTAATGGAGATACAACAAAATATGCAATAAAAGGTGAAATGATTGCAAATAATTTTACAAAAAATAAAATAAAATTAACAGAAGGTGTTATAGCAATGGCACGTTCAGATTACAGTAATATAAGCAGTTCTCTTACAGAAGAAAGCTATAATTCAGCAGGTTCACAATTCTTTATTATGCATAAAGACAACACATCTTTAGATGGAATGTATGCAGGTTTTGGAAAAGTAATTGAAGGGATGGATGTAGTAGATAAAATTGCAAACACAGAAGTTACCTACAAAAGTGCAGACTTACAAGATGGAGAAGAAGCTCCAAAAGATGAAAATGGAAAAAAGTTAACAGCAGACATGCCTATAAATAAACCAGTAATAACAAGTATTACAGTTGAAACATATGGGGTAGACTATGGCGAACCAAAAACAATGAAGACATTTGATTATTATAACTATTTAATGAAATACTACCGCTCTAGTTTAAATAAATAAAAAATAAAAATGAAGAGAGCTTAGGTTTAAAAAACTTGAAACTTCACAATGTGTTCTTACATTATTAAGAACAAAAAAGAAATGAATTCTACGAATTAACGAGAGAATTCATTTCTTTTTGTAAATTATTATAAAGATTTTGAAATATAAAATAAATTACTTTAACTCAACAACAGTAACACCCATTTCACCTTCGCCAAAAGTACCAAGCCTAAAACTTTTTACATGAGAATTTTTGCGAAGAAAATTATGAATTCCTTCTCGCAATTTGCCAGTACCTTTTCCATGAACAATGCGAACAGGGCTAAGTTTGGCAATTGCACAATCATCTAAATATTTGTCTATTACAAAACATGCTTCTTCAATGTTTTGACCAATAACATTTATCTCTGGAGTAACCTCTTTAGATTTAAAGGAGGTTACAGAAGAAGCTTTAGAATTAGTATTTTTTACATTTTTGTCTTTAATGTTAATTTCCACAATATCATCTAAAAAGATATTTGTTCTAATATTTCCAACCTGAACTTGAAGAACATTTTTCTTGCCAGATAAAGAAAGAATAGTTGCAATATTATTAAAGTTTGACAATTTGATTTTCATACCAACTTTTAAGTCATCTTTAGAAAATTGCTTAATTTCAGAACTATTTATATTCTCTATATTTGAATTAGTACTACTAAATTTATCAAAAGAAGCATTTAATTTATTTCTATATAAATTGGCTTGCTTTAAAGTACCTTTTTTAAAATGACTTTTTACGAAATTAGCAATTTGGGTGTCAGACCAATTTTCAAAATCAATCTCCTCAAAATCTTTTAAATTATTATACAAAATATCTAATTCTTTAATAGTGCTATTAGCTTCTTCTTTAGCCTCTAAAAGAAGATTTTTGGCTTCAATTTTAGCTTTTTCGATTTTATCTTCATTTAAGCTTTTTTGACTATTTTTGTCTTGTTCTAAACTTTTCCTTAAAAGTTCAATCTGATTTTTATTTTTTATAATTTCATCTTTTTCAGTTTCAATAATTAATTTATCATCATAAATATTTTTTAAAAGCTCTTCAATACTTATTTCGTCATCCTTTAGAAAACTTTTGGCTCTATCTAAAATATCGTTAGAAATTCCAAGTTTTTTACTAATAGCAAAGGCGTTACTTTTACCGGG
The DNA here is from genome assembly GCA_900553865.1 of uncultured Clostridium sp. Lineage (GTDB taxonomy): Bacteria > Bacillota > Clostridia > TANB77 > CAG-508 > UMGS1663. The sequence continues at coordinate 31,602 of USFC01000003.1, read as the reverse complement.
AATACCAATCAATAATTTATAAGTAGGCTTCAAATTTTCAATATCAAAATCTGAACTCGCATTTTCAAAACCATCTGTCACTAATGCATAATTTTTAATTTCTGGATAATGAGTAGTCGCAAAAGTGATAGCTCCTATGTTATGAAAATGCTCTAAAATACTAATAGCAAGGCTAGCTCCTTCAATAGGGTCTGTACCAGAACCAAGCTCATCTAATAAAACAAGGCTATTAGAAGTGGAATTATTAATAATATAAACCACATTGCTAATATGAGAAGAAAAAGTACTTAAAGATTCTTCAATACTTTGTTCATCGCCAATATCAGCAAAAACATTGTCAAAAACATATATACTACTTTTTTCTTCAGCAGGAATAAACAAACCACTACAAGCCATTAAAGTTAAAAGTCCAACAGTTTTTAAGGTGACCGTTTTTCCGCCAGTATTTGGACCAGTAATAATTAAAGAAGAATAATTTTTGCCAATTTCAACATCAATAGGAACCACTTTATCCTTGTCTATTAATGGATGACGTGCTTTTACTAAATTAATGTATTTGTTATCATTTACAATAGGGCAAATTGCATTCATACTTTTAGAAAAACTAGCTTTAGCAAAAATAAAATCCAATTTGCATAAAAAATATACATCATTGCTTAATTCAGCTGTTAAATCAAACAATAAAGAAGATAAAGTAGCTAATATTTTTTCAATTTCAATAGATTCCTCTACTTTAATGTTACTAATGCTATTGTTTAATTCAAAAACAGCCATAGGTTCAACAAATATAGTAGAACCACTAGCAGATACATCATGAACAAAGCCTTTAATTTGACCCTTAAAATCCTCTTTTACAGGAATAACATATCTATCATTTCTGATAGTAACAATAGGGTCCATTATGGCCCTAGAGTTAGAGTGAATTATTTTATTTAAAGTATCTTTAATTTGATTCTCTAATTTTCTTCTGTTTCTTCTCAAATTAGCCAAAACAGTTGAAGCATCATCAGCAATAGTATTCTCATCTATAATGCAAGAAAAAATTTTATCTTCTATAGTTTTATTTGAATATAGTCTACAAAAATAAGAATCTAAAATAGAAAAATTAGATAAATCAAAATCTTCATCTTTATAAAAATATTCTTTTAAATCTCTTGAAAGCCTTAAAATATTTGCAGTATCAAGCAAAGCCTTTGAACTTAAAGAAATATTACTTTTCAAATTTTTAATAGGTAAAGAAATATCTTCAAAATCAGATATAGGTAAATTACCTTTGCGTAAAGAAAGAACGCAGGCTTCATCAGTTTCTTTTAATAAAGTTATAACTTTATCTTTTGAAGTTGCAGGCTTTAAATCTAAGCAAAGTTCTTTACCTAAATAAGTCTTCGAATTAGCTGAAAGTAAAGTTAAAATTTTATCATATTCTAATTTATTTAAATAATTTTGCATTATAAAAAACTCCTTATTTTATGCGTGTTTACAAGTATATTATAATTCGCAAGCAAGATATTTGTCAAGCTGACGTAAAAAGAAACGTCCCCATTGCGTCAAAATTAATAAAACAACTTTTTTGAATCATTTTTATTTGCATAAATAAAAAAATATGATATAATTACCAAAAAATAATAAGGAAGAACAAAATGCAAAAATTTTTTATTGAGGAAAATCAGAAAAAAGAAGAAACTATAGAAATTATAGGTGAGGATGTAAAGCATATTTCTAATGTTTTAAGAATGAAAATAGGAGAACAAATTCTAATTGGAAATAGCAAAAGTTTAGAAACATATTTAACACAGATAGCAAAAATAGAAAAAGAAAAAGTTATTGTTAAAATTATAGAAAAATTAGATATACAAACAGAGCCAAATATGGAAATAGACTTGTACCAAGGATTACCAAAGGCAGATAAGATGGAGCTTATAGTTCAAAAAACAACTGAAGTAGGTGTAAATAACATAATTCCAGTAGATATGGCAAGATGTATAGTAAAGCTAGATGAAAAAGATGCTAAAAAGAAAATAGAAAGATGGCAAAAAGTTGCCGAAAGTGCAGCTAAGCAAAGTAAAAGAAGTAAAATTCCAGAAGTAAAAAATAAAATAAAAATAAAAGATTTAGAAGAATTGATAGAAAAATATGATATTTTTATTGTTGCATATGAAGAAGAAAAATGTACTAAATTAAAAGAGGTATTAAGGCAGAATAATGAAAAAGCAAAACAGTTTGAGCAAAAAGAAAATAGTAATAAATATAAAATAGGAGTACTAGTAGGTCCAGAAGGTGGAATTGCGCCAGAAGAAGTGGAAAACTTGAAAAAATGGAAGGCAAAAATAGTTACCTTAGGAAATAGAATATTAAGAACAGAAACAGCGCCTATTGTACTTGTAAGTAATATAATATACGAATTTGAAGAATAAGAAAGGAAGAGAGTTTTATTATGGCAGAAAACAAAACAGAAGAAAATGAAGTTAAAGAAGTTAAAAGAAGAGGAAGACCTAAAAAACAAGAAATTAGTGCTAAAATAGAAGAAAAAAATGAACCAATAGCTAAAGTAAGCCAAAAAGCTGAAACATCAAAAACAAAAAAGACAACAGCAGCAGCTACTAAAGCAAATACAAAAACTGCTAAAAAGCAAACAGCAACTAAAACAGCAGCAACAAAGCAAACAACTACAAAGAAATCAGCAGATACAGCTAAAAGTACAGCAGCAAAAGCAACAGAAATCAAAAAGAAAACATCAAGCAAAAGCACAAAGGAAAGCAAACCAAAAACATCTACTACTAAAAGAATAACAAAAACTACATTAGCTAAAAAAACAAACAAAGAAGAAAAAGTAGATATAATAGAAAAAATAGAAGAGCTAGAAAATGAGCCAATAGAAGTAAAGAAGACAGAACTTAACAAAGAAAAAATGGAAAAAATAGAAAATGAAATAAATAAACAAACAAAATTACCAGAAGAAACCAAAAGAAAGATAAATGCAAAAGTATTTAAAAACATAGTAGCAGCAATAATTGTAGTTTTATATTTCATATTTATAAATTTAGGTTATAAAAATATAGAAGCAGATATCTACCTAACAGACTTAAAAGTATTTAGCGCAGTTGCAATAGGAATAACAATAGTACTATTTGAAAAGGCCTATAAAAAGGACAGCGATGAAATTGCAAAATCAGGAATAGAAATGTTAGTAATTTCAATAGCCACATTTTTAACTATATATGTTTACAAAATCTATAATTCAAAATTTATATATATAATGGCTAGTATGGGAATGTTATTTGCAATATACTATGTAGCAAAATCTATAAGAATATATGTAAAAATGAAAAAAACAGCATTAGAAAAGGCAAATGACGTACGTAAAATTGTAGAAAAAGTAGAAGAATAAATGGAAAACAGGCTTTAAGGAAAGGAAAATAGAAAAATGAAAAGTATGACAGGCTTTGGCAGGGCAAAGTTAGAAAAAAATGATAGAATATATAATATAGAAATAAAATCAGTAAATCACAAATACAGTGACATTTCAGTAAAACTTCCTAAAAGCTTAATTTACGTTGAAGATAAAATAAAAAAGCAAATAAGTTTAAAAATTGCAAGGGGTAAAATAGATGTTTTCGTAAGTTTTGAAAATTATAGTGCAAAAGGAAAAGATATAATAGTAAATGAAGAACTAGTAAAAAAATACTTAGAAAAATTTAAATTATTAGCCGAACAAAATAATTTAAGCCAAGAAATACCAGTAGCAGAAATTATAAAACTTCCAGAAGTTTTAACAATAAAGGAAACAGAAGATGAAGAAGACGCAATACAAAGTGAATTATTAGAATGTTTGGAGCAAGCTATAAACAATTTTGTAGAAATGAGAGAAGCGGAAGCAAACAAAATAAAAGAAGATTTAGAAGCACGAATAAATGATGTAGAACAAAGCGTTCAAAAAATTTCTACGTATTCTACTAGACTTGTGGAAGAATATGTAGTAAAATTAGAAGAGAGAATAAAAGAAATACTAAAAACAGATGTAATAGATGAGGCAAGACTTGCAATGGAAGTGGTACTATATGCAGACAAATGCTCAGTAGAAGAAGAACTAACAAGGTTAAAAAGTCATATAGACCAATTTAGAACTCTAATAAATAGTAAAGAAGGTCCAGTTGGAAAGAAATTAGATTTTCTAATTCAGGAGATGAACAGGGAAACAAACACAATGGGTTCTAAATCTGGAAGTTTAGAAATAACAAATTTAGTAGTAGATATAAAAACAAAGCTAGAAGATATTAGAGAACAAATACAAAATATAGAATAGGAGGAATTTAAATGCAATTAATTAACATAGGATTTGGAAATATCGTATCAGCTAAAAGAATTGTTGCTATTGTTAGCCCAGACTCAGCACCAATAAAAAGAGTAGTGCAAGAAGCAAAAGATAATGGGAATGCAGTAGATGCTACATATGGAAGAAGAACAAGAGCAGTGCTTATAATGGATTCAGGACATATAATTTTATCTGCTGTACAACCAGAAACAGTAGCTAGTAGACTAGAAAAAGATGAAGAAGCATATGAACAATAAAGGAAGAGGAGGAATGTAATTATGATGGTAAAACCAACAACAGCTGAATTATTAGCTAAAACAAAAGAAAATAAATTTGGATTAGTAATTGCAACTGCTAAAAGAGCAAGACAAATAGCAAGTGGAAGCAAGCCTTTAACAGATGTTAAAGAAGAAGCTCCAGTTACAATTGCTGCAAACGAACTAGGAGAAGGAAAAGTAGAGATAATAAGAGAAGATGATGATGAAGAAACAGAAGAATAGATAAAAAATAAGGCATGTACAAATAAAACATGCCTTTAAAATTTATATAAGAAAATTTTTATAAATGAAAGGAAAAAGATATGCTAGTATTATTATCAGGAGTATCTGGCGCTGGAAAAGATACAATAAAAAAAGAGTTAATAAAAAGAATGGAAAATGTGGAGTCATTACCTTCATATACTACAAGGGCTATTAGGCCTGGTGACGACGCACCGGGAATAACCTACAATTATGTAACAACAGAAGAATTTGAAACAATGATAAAGAACAATGAATTTTATGAGTACAATGTACATCACGAACATTATTATGGGACTTCAAGAAAGCTAATGGGCGAAAAAATAAAAAGTGGGAAAATAATTGTAAAAGATATTGATGTAAATGGAGTAGAGAATTTAATTAATTTATTAAAAGAAGATACAAAAGTAGTAACAATATTTTTAAGAGTTCCAAAGGAAATTTTGATGAAAAGATTGGAAAATAGAGTAGATAAGCCAAGCATAAAAGAAATAACTTTAAGATTAAATAGATTTGACTATGAAGAATCTAAAATAGGAATGTATGACTATGTTATAAAAAATAATAATTTGGAGAAAAGTGTACAAATAATTCAAACGATTATAGAAAATGAAAGAAAAATAAAAGATGCAGAGTTCTAAAATTTGCATTTTGTTAAAAAGTATGTTATAATAGAAACAGATTTCGCCAAGGCGAAACAAAAAAATATAAATTCAGGAGGTCACGCATAGTATGATGACAACAAAAGGAAAGAAAGGATTAAGTGATTACTTGAGGAGTCTTGAAACAACTGAAAAAAAGGATTGTTACGTCCCTGATGTAGTAGTAACAGAAGAAAGAGGATGCAACCGTATAAAAGAAGGCTCAGGTAAATGTGCAATTTGCCGAAGAAACAAAAATAATGCGGGTATACCGTGTTATTGATCCTGAATTAAAGAAGACTTGAAATATAGTCTTCTTTTCATATAATTACAAAAAAAGAATTGACATAAAACACAAAAAATAGTATAATTATGTCATCCGTAAACAACAGTTGTTAATTGCCTAATAAAATAATTGGGCGAAGTTAAAAGGAGGAGAAATTTATGAAAATGCTTGCTTATGACGTAGATGCAATCGGCAAAGAATTGCACAAGCTTACAAAGGAAGAGGCATTGGAGTACTTGGAAGCAGGCGTACCAGTGGTATGCCGGATTCACCAAAGAGAGTTCGTGGAACTGAACACCGAGGCGGACTTAAAGCAGTGTGAGTATCTGAAAGAAGAAGGAATTTATGAAAAGACAGAGCTTTACATAAGCTAAAGTCGGATTCGAGTGGCCATGGAACAAGTAAAAAAAAGAGTAAAAACCAGTTTTACAAGAGTAAAGCTGGTTTTTACGAACTAAAACGACATGACCTAAATAGTTCCAAAAAAACTTATTTTGTTATTGTACAAAACTTATTTTTTTGATATACTAGTGCCAAAATGAAAAGGAGGGAGAACATGATTGCAGAAGTTATATTAAATTCAAATGCAAAAGATTTAGACAGAACCTTTGACTATGAAGTGCCAGAAGAAATGAAAGAAAAAGTAAGCTTGGGCAGTCGTGTATTAGTTCCTTTTGGATATAGAAAGCAAGTAGAAGAAGGCTTTGTAATCTCATTAAAAGAAAATTCAGAATATAAAACAAAGCAAATAGTAAAAGTAGAAGAAAATCCATTTTTAAATGAAGAAAAAATAAAACTTGCAAAATGGATTTCAAAAAGATATTTCGCAAATTTATCAGATAGTTTAAAATTGATGTTACCACCGGGGACAACAACAAGAAACTTTGAAAATAGAATAAAAGAAAAAACAAATCAATTTGTATTTTTGAAAAAGACCGAAGAAGAGATAGAATTTGAAATAGAAACAAAAAAGCTAAAATCAGAAAAACAAATACGAATACTTAAATTTTTATTAGAAAATGATAGTGTTCTAGTAAGTGACTTAGAAATATTTACAGATACATCAAGAGCAATAATAAAAACTTTAGAAAAAAATGGATATATAGAAATTTTAGAAAAAAGAGTAGACAGAAATCCTTTTATACATAAAGTTGTGAAAAAAACAGAAAAGCTAACCTTTACAAAAGAACAACAAAATGCTTATTCAAAAATAGAAGAAGCAATAGATGACCAAATGAATGCAGAGTTTTTAATTTTTGGAGTAACAGGCTCACGGAAAAACAGAAATATATTTACAAACAATAGAAAAAGTTTTAAAACAAGGAAAATCTAGCATAATGTTAGTGCCAGAAATTTCACTTACACCACAAATGGTAGATAGATTTATAGAAAGATTTGGTCAAGAAAAAATAGCAGTATTACATAGTAAATTGTCTGTAGGAGAAAGATTTGATGCTTGGAATAGAATAGTAAAAGGTGAAGCAACTATTATAATAGGAGCGCGCTCTGCAATATTTGCACCAGTGAAGAATATAGGTGTAATTATAATAGATGAAGAGCACGATTCATCATATATGTCTGAAATGACGCCAAAATACAATGCAAAAGAAGTGGCTAAATTTGTTGCAAAAGAAAATTCATGTCCTTTAATATTAGGAAGCGCAACACCAGATATGAAGACATATAAAAAGGCACAAGATGGAGAAATAGAACTTTTAGAATTAACAAAAAGAGCTAATAATTCAAGTCTGCCAAAAGTAGAAATAGTAGACTTGAGAGAAGAACTTGCAAACCGGCAATCATTCAATGATTAGTAAAAGATTACAAAAAGAAATACAAAAAAATATAGAAAATAAACAACAAACAATTTTGTTTTTAAACAGAAGAGGGTATTCTACATTCATAATGTGTAGAGATTGTGGTTATACTATAAAATGTAAAAACTGCAACATAACAATGACATATCATTTAAAACAAAACAAATTAAAGTGTCATTATTGTGGATATGAAGAAGAACCAGTAACAACTTGCCCAGAATGTCAAAGCACTAATATAAGATATTTTGGAACAGGTACACAAAAATTAGAAGAAGAGGTAAAAAAACTATTTTCAAATGCTACTACAATAAGAATGGATGTGGATACAGTAACTAAAAAGAATTCACATGAAGAAATACTAAACAAATTCAAAAATGAAAATATAGATATTTTAATAGGAACGCAAATGGTAGTAAAAGGGCATCACTTCCCAAAAGTAAGCTTAGTAGGAGTTATAGCAGCAGATAGTTCACTAAATATAGAAGACTTTAGAGCCAACGAAAGAACATTTCAAATATTAACACAAGTAGCAGGAAGAGCAGGAAGAGAAGGCTTAGAAGGAAGAGTAATAATTCAAACTTACAATCCAGATAGCATAGCAGTAGAACTTGCACAAAAACAAGACTACAAAGCATTTTATGAAAGTGAAATAGGAATAAGAAAACAGTTGAAATATCCACCATTTTGCGATATAATAGTAATTGGATTAAGTGGAGAAAAAGAACAAGAAGTAATAGAAGAGGCAAAGAAAATACATAAGTACTTAAAAGAACGAATAATCACAGAAAAAATAGGGGTTTTGCTTTATAGTCCAGTTCCAGCACCAATAGACAAAATAAAAAATAAATATAGATATAGAATGATAATAAAATGCCTATACAACAATCAGATAAACGAGTTACTGGAACAAACAATAAAAGTAAACGAACTAAAAAAAGATGTACGATTATCTATAGAAATAAACCCACAAAATATGATGTGAAGCAAAAGTAAGAAAAGAGGGAGTAATAAATGGCAATTAGAAAAATAAGAGAAGAAGGCGACGAAATTCTAAAAAAGAAATCAAGAGAAATCGAAGAGATAGATGATAGAATACTAGAACTATTAGACGATATGGTAGAAACAATGCATAAATACAATGGAGTAGGTTTAGCTGCTGTACAAGTAGGTGTATTAAAAAGAGCCATAGTAATAGATTTATATGATGATAAAGGACCAATAAAATTAATAAATCCTGTTATTGTTAAAGAAGAAGGAGAACAAGAAGTAGAAGAAGGATGCTTAAGTTTTCCAAATAAATATGCAAAATTAATAAGACCAGCAAAAGTAACAGTAGAAGCATTAAACGAAAAAGGTAAAAAAGTAAAGATAAATGCAAAAGAATTATTAGCACAAGTATTATCACACGAAATAGACCACTTAAATGGCATTGTCTTTGTAGATAAAATGATACCGGGAACTTTAGAATACGTAGAACCAAAAGAAGAAAAATAAAGACCTGTTTTTTGGGGACGGAGCAAAAAAACAGTTAAAAAAATTAAAATAAAAAATTTAGATAAAAAAGAAAAATATAATTAAATTTTTTAGCCAGTCCATAAAAATTTAAGAGGAGTGTCCCATATGTTCCGATTTCGGAACGAAAAGGACCGTCCCTACTGTTCGGAGGAGGAAATTATGCTAAATATATTATTTATGGGAACACCGGATTTTGCACAAGAATCTTTAAAGTGTTTAGTAGAAGAAAATTACAATATAATAGGTGTTGTTACAAAACCAGATAGACCAAAGGGAAGAGGTATGAAAATGATTGCTTCTCCTGTAAAAGAATATGCATTAGAAAAAGGCTTAGATGTGTATCAACCTGAAAAAGTAAAAAACAATACAGAATTTATAGAAAAAATAAAAGAATTAAATCCAGACGTTATTTGTGTTGTGGCGTATGGAAAAATACTGTCAAAAGAAATATTAAATATTCCAAAGTATGGATGTGTAAATGTACATGCATCAATTCTTCCAAAATATAGAGGAGCAGCGCCAATACAATGGGCAGTTTTAAATGGAGATAAACAAACAGGAGTTACTACCATTTATATGGATGAAGGAATAGATACAGGAGATACCATTTTAGTAGAAGAAACAAATATAGGTGAAGATGAAACAACTGGAGAACTATGGGATAGACTTTCTAAAATAGGAGGAAAACTTTTAGTTAAAACTTTGCAGGAAATAGAAAAGGGAACTGCACCAAGAAAAAAACAGCCAGAAGACTTTTCAATGGCTCCAATGATAAATAAAGAAATGTCAAAAATTGATTGGGAAAATAAAACCGCAGAGGAAATTCACAATTTAGTAAGAGGACTAAACCCAATAATGGGAGCGTATGCATTTTTGAATGGAAAGAAAATAAAAATTTGGAAAACAAAAGTAAGAAAAGAAAAAGAATTATTAGAATTATTTCCAGAATTAGAAGAATATTTCTTCAAAGTGAAAGAATTAATGCCAGGCACTATAATGTTTGCTTCAGATAAAAAAGGATTGTTTGTTAAAGCAAATGAAGGAATTGTAGAAATAATAGAAATTCAAGGTGAAAACGCTAGAAAAATGCCAGTAGGAGATTTCTTAAGAGGAAACGAAATAACAGCAGGAGAAATGTTTGAAAGTGTTGACTAAATAGAAATTTATTAGTAAAATGAAAGTAGAGGAACAAAGGAGGAAGAAACAAAAAATGAATATGAAAATAAAAGGCGTGGAAAGCCTTGAGGCTGTACACACACACACACACACACACACACACACTTATAGTTTCTAAACAACAAGAAAATAAAATAGAAAAGAATAACAAAGGAGTAACATTAGTAGCACTAGCAGTAACAGTGGTAGTTTTGCTAATACTAGCAGGAGTAAGCATAAGGTTAGCCTTAGGAGATGACGGAATAATAGCAGAAACAAAAAAGACAAAAGAAAATGCAGAGCTAACGCAAGTATCACAAGAAGAACAGTTAAATGAGTTGTACATACAGCTAGGTAGTAACCAATTTAGTTCAGACGTGGACACCGATTTATTAAATGAATATGCAGAGTTTAGGCAAGGAATAGCTGATGCAATAGGAGATGCAGGCGGAGTAAAACCAGCATATGGAGCAACTTTAAGAAAATTCCAAGAAGCAATAAAGGCGTTAAAAGGAACAGATACATCAGATGCAACAGCAACAGCAGCAGACATAATAGCAGGAAAAACCGCATATGTAGCAGGGAATAGAGTAATAGGAACCATGGAAAAAAGAGATTCATATACAAGTTCTGTATCAGTTGGAGTAAGTGAAAATTATGCATATGTAAGAATTCCACAAGGGGCATATGTAACAAATGCTTCAACAGGATACCCGGAAATTAGAACACCACTAGAGGAATTTCAAAATGCGACAGGTTATAAATATACACAAACAGATATAGACAATGCAAAAGCAAGCGGAAAAACAGAGGGAAAGACAGAAGGTTACAATGAAGGCTATGCAGCAGGGGCAACAACTAGGAGTATAAAACTAACAAATGTAATATGCAGTAACAACAGAGGTGACCAATGCGGGAAATATGATACAACAATAGATATTTCAAACTATACTAAAATGTCTGTAGTTCCAGGAGGATATAGCGGAACAGCCGCAACATTTGGTTGTGAAATCTACTTAGATGGAAATAAATATACAACATCACTAACACCTAGTATTACTGATTTAGATATATCATCATATAATACTTGTAGAATATATTTGTATTGTTATACCGGTGATGGCAGTGGCTGGATAAAGCTAAATTCAGTAACTTTTGAATAAAACAAATATAGAAAAGATAACAGCTAAGAGCAATCCTTTGTAAAAAGTTATATGTTCTTAGCTATTTTTTATATAAAAACTAAAGAAAACAAAAAGGAGGAAGAAAAAATGAAATATAAAAATAAAAACACGAAAAAATCTGTAACTGTATATGCGCACACATTTATAACTTCTAAACAAAGAAATAAAATAGAAGATAATAATAAAGGTATAACATTAGTAGCATTAGCAGTAACTATAATAGTATTAATAATACTAGCAGGAGTAAGTATAAGGTTAGCAATAGGAGATAATGGAATATTGTCTGAATCTAAAAGGACGAAAGAAAATGCAATATTAGCGCAAACCGAAAAAGAAACACAATTAAATGAACTATATGTTCAACTTGAAGAAGACCAAGTGGGGGATGAAACAAATTATGATTCTTTAAAAGAATTAGCGGAATTTAGAAAAGGAATAGCAGATGCAATAGAAGAAGCAGGAGGAAATAAACCAGCATATTCAGCAGCATTAAGCCAATTTCAAGAGGCAATAAAAGCACTAAAAGGTGAAGATACAACAGATGCAACAGCAACTGCAGCAGATATAGCAGAAGGAAAAACAGCATATGTAAGCGGTGGAAAAGTAACAGGAACAAATGTAAATAAATATACACAAGCTCAATATGATGAAAACTATAATAATGGTTATAATGCAGGGGTTAGTGCAAGTAAAGTAAAGAGAGTAAAATTAGGAAGCTGTTCAAATTCTGCAACTTTTAATGTAACAAATTATTCAGGCTGGCAGAATTTTACTGCAGAAAATTTTGCAGTTATAATAACCAGAATAAATATGTCAGGAGGATATTGGAATCAAGTAACACAATATAACCAATCACAATCTATATCTTACAATACTTCTACGGGAGTAGTAACAGTATATACTGCAAGAGGAAATAAAGAAGTTAATGTAGCTAATGATGCGAATACTAGAGTGCAAGCTGATGTAGTTTGCGATGTGTATCTATATTATTAAAATAAATTTTCAAAAAACTGTTGTAAAAAGCGAAAGATATTGGTATACTTATAGTGTATAAAAATACACAAAAGTACAAAATATAGGGAGGTATATATTATGGAAAAAGAAGTAAAAAATGAGGAAGTTGCAGAAAACAACGATGAAATAGCTATATCTACAGAAACAAACGAAATAAAAATAGCAAATGATGTTGTAGCAGTTATTGCTGGTGTTGCAGTATCAGAAGTACCAGGAGTAGCAGAAATGGCAGGAGGATTTGCCGGAGGAATTACAGAAGTACTAAGTGGTAAGAAAAACCTAGCAAAAGGGATAAAAGTAGATGTTGGAGAAAAAGAAACAAAAATAGATGTTAATATTATAGTTGAATATGGTGTTAGAATTCCAGATGTAGCATTTGAAATTCAAAATAGAGTAAAAAAAGCAGTAGAAACAATGACAGGTTTAAGCGTACTACAAGTAAATGTACATGTACAAGGCGTTGACACAGAAAGCAAAGAAGCACCAGAAGAAAATACAGAAGAATAAGAAGTAACGTAAAAAGGGTACGGGGAGTTTTCGTACCCTTTAGTAAATAAAAAACGGAGGAAAAAATATGAAAACTTTAGATAAAATAGGATTAATTTTATTTTCAAACCTTATACTTATAATATCAGTAATAATATGTGTATTAATATTTGGATGGGTAACACCAGAGGCAATATATGAAATAACAAAAATAGCACTAAACGACCCGATTACAACAAATAGCGTATTAGTTGTAGCAATAGCGAGCATTTTACTTGCAATAAAATGTATATTCTTTAGTTCAAACAACAATGAAATAAATGGAATAAAAGATGGGATATTATTACAAAATTCAGACGGTCAATTAGTAATTTCAAAATCAACCTTAGAAGAATTAGTAAATAATATTGTAAAAAGTTTCGATAGTGCACAAGATGTTTCTTCAAAAATAGTATTAGACGAAGAGAAAAATCTAATAGTATATGTAACATTAAATGTTAAAGAAAATGCTGTAATTAAGGAATTATCAAACAATCTTCAAACAAAAATAAAAAGCGCTATAAAGAAAACAGCAGATTTGGAAGTAAAAGAAGTAAATATTAGCATAAAAGATTTAAATTCAAAAGAAGAACAAGGATTAGAACAATAAAAAAGAGGTGTTAAAATGCAAGAAATAAAAGATTTTTTAATAAAATACAGAGGGGCAATCATAGGAGCAATAATTGCAGTACTTATTCTATGCACAGGTTTTTATAAACTAATAATAGGACTTATACTAATAGGAATGGGAATGTATGTAGGAAATTACATTCAAATTAATAAAAATGATGTAAAGGAAAAAGTGAAAAAATTTATAGATAAATTATAAAAGGGGAAATTATGAAACGTACTGAAACAAGGGAACAAGTATTTAGACTAATTTATAGTAGCTTAATTCAAAAAGAAATGAATGAAGAGCAAATAGAAATATTTATAGAAGAAAACAATTTAAGAAAAGAAGAAGAATATGTAAAAGGAATCTTCTATGGAATACAAACAAACGAAGAAGAAATAGAAAAATTGATAGCTAGCAATTTAAAAGAAAAATGGAGCATGGAAAGAATTTCAAAAATAGACCTTGCAATACTAAAATTAGCTATTTTCGAAATGGTGTATTCAGGTTTACCATATAAAATTGCAATAAATGAAGCAGTAGAACTTGCAAAAAAATATGGTGAAGATTCTTCAAAATCTTTTGTAAATGGAGTACTTGCAAGCATTGTAAAAGAAAGAAATTTAGATAAAGAGGAGTAATATAAAATGACATATCATCCAATAAGTGTTACACAATTAAATCTTTATGTAAAAGAAAAGTTTCAAGAGGATGAGTTTTTAGCAAATGTATTAGTAAAAGGGGAGATTTCAAATTTTAAACATCATTATACAGGTCATATGTATTTTACGTTAAAAGATGAAACCTCTCTTATTAAATGTGTTATGTTTAAAACATACACTTCAAACTTAGACTTTGTGCCAAAAGACGGAATGAAAGTTATGGTATTGGGAACTGTTTCTGTTTTTGAAAGAGATGGTGTTTACCAAATATATGCAAAAGCTATGCAACAAGAGGGTGTTGGAGATTTACATGCAAAATACGAAAAGTTGAAAGCAAAATTAGAGCAAGAAGGACTGTTTGATGCATCACATAAAAAGCCAATTCCATTCATGCCAAAGGTAATAGGAGTATTAACCTCTAATACAGGAGCAGTTATTCGTGATATTATTAATGTATCAACCAGAAGAAATCCAAATGTGTACATAAGGCTTTACCCTGTTCCAGTTCAAGGGCAAGGAGCAGCGGAAAAAATAGCAAAAGCAATAGAGGTAATGAATAAAAACAAATTGGCTGATGTATTAATAATAGCAAGAGGAGGAGGTTCGCTAGAAGACCTATGGCCATTTAACGAAGAAATAGTGGCAAGGGCAATATATAATTCAGAATTACCAGTAATTTCAGCAGTAGGGCATGAAACAGACTTTACAATAGCAGATTTTGCAAGCGACTTAAGAGCGCCAACTCCATCGGCAGCAGCTGAACTTGCAGTTCCAAGTATAGAAGATGTAAAAAAGAAAATAGAAACCAACAAAAATAGGCTTCAAAATGGACTAAAAAGAAAAATGGAATTTGCAAAATTGCGATTTGAAAAATGTATGAAATCATCTGTATATACAAATCCACTTCAAAAAATTAACGAAAATTATATGTTAATAGACAAATACACAAAATTATTAGAAAATAGCATGAACTTAAAAATAAAAGAAAAAAAGACATATATGGTAGAATGGATTAGTAGACTAGATGCTTTAAGTCCTTTAAAAACCTTAACAAGAGGGTATGTAATGGCAACGAACGAACAAGGAAAAATAATAAAGTCAGTAAAAGAAGTAAATAGTGAGGATAAAGTAAGCTTGCGTTTTACAGATGGAGAAAAGAAAGCTCAAATATTATAGAGCAAAGGTGTAGCTGAGTTTACACCTTAGGAAAGGAATGTGATTAAGTATGGAAAGAAAAAAGGTTATAATTGCAATCATTTTAGTAATAATGGTTATACTTATAGGAGTATTTATATTTGGAGGAAGCCAAAAAACTAACAAGGCAAATGAAACAACAAATGCAAATGTAGCAAAAAATGAAAGCAGCATAAACAATGTTGCAAATGAAGTGACAAACGAGGTAGCAAATACAGTAGTAAATGAAATAGCTAACACAGAAAATACCAAAAACAATATTCAAAACACAGAAACATCATCATCTACAGAAACTTTTGAAGAAGAGCCAAAAACAGCTGAAGAAAAAGCAATAAATATTGTAAAAAAAGACTGGGGAGAAGACAAAAGCGTAGATGTAGCAGTAGATGGAATGGATAACAATGGTAATTATATAGTGGCAGTTAGAAATTCAGAAACAACAGAAGCAAAAGCATTTTATACAGTAAATGTACAAAACGGAACTTTTGAAAAAAGAGAGATGAATTAAAATTAAGGAGGAAAAGGCTAACAAAAAAGGCCTATGTAAAATATATGAAAGAAATGTCATTTGAAAATGCAATGCAAGAATTGGAAGAAATTACAGGAAAATTAGAAAAAGGAAATTTAAGCTTAGATGAATCAGTTGCAAGTTTTGAAGAGGGTATGAAACTTGCAAAAAAATGTAATAATATTCTTGAAGATGCAGAAAAGAAAATAAAAATACTAGTACAAAAAGATGAAAATATAGAAGAGGAAGATTTTAAAATAGAAGAATAGAAAAGGGGGACCGTATTAGAAAAAAAATCTAATATGGGAAATGCATGGATTTTTTTACACAATATAAATATTTAATAGTTCCAATAGCAGTATGGTTTTGCATACAATTATTTAAAGTAATATGGGACTTAGTAGCAACACATAAATTTAATTTTAAAAGAATTTTAGGAGCAGGTGGAATGCCAAGTTCACATTCAGCGGTTGTAACATCATTAGCAACTATGGTAGGAAAAGATAATGGAATAGATTCTGCAATTTTTGCTGTTTCATTAATATTTGCATGTATAGTTATGTACGACGCAGCAGGAGTTAGAAGGGCTGCTGGAAAGCAAGCAAAAATATTGAATAAAATAGTAGAAACACCGGGACTTACAAATTTGCAAGTGCAAGAAAGACTAGTTGAAGTATTAGGTCATACTCCAACACAAGTAATAGTAGGAGCTATTATAGGTGTTGTAGTAGGGCTAATTTGTGGATAAAAAAGCAGGTGATAAAATGGAAGATATTGAAATTGCAAGAAATACTAAATTAGAAAAAATAGAAAAAATAGCTAAAAATATTGAAATAGATGAAGAATATATAGAAAACTATGGGAAATATAAAGCAAAAATCTCGTTAGACCTAATGAAGAAAATAGAAAAAAATAAAGAGGGAAAATTGGTATTAGTTACAGCAATAAATCCTACACCATTAGGCGAAGGAAAAACAACCATAGCAATAGGCTTAGCAGATGGATTAAGAAAAATAGGAAAAAATGCTGTATTAGCATTAAGAGAACCATCATTAGGCCCAGTATTTGGAATAAAAGGTGGAGCGACAGGAGGAGGCCACTCACAAGTTGCGCCAATGGAAGATATAAACCTACATTTTACAGGAGATATCCATGCGATAACATCAGCAAATAATTTGTTATCAGCAATTATAGACAATCACATATATCATGGAAATGAACTAAATATAGAAAAAGTTACATGGAAAAGATGCGTAGATTTAAATGACAGACAACTAAGAGTAATAAATACAGGTTTATCAGGTGAAAAGAACATTGTTCCAAGAGAAGACGGTTTTGACATAACCGTTGCATCGGAAGTAATGGCAATTTTATGTCTTGCAACAGATTTAGCAGATTTAAAAAGAAGACTAGGAAACATCATAATAGGATACAACAAAGAGCAAAAACCAGTTACAGCACATGATTTAAAAGCAGAAGGAGCAATGGCAGTATTACTAAAAGATGCAATAAATCCAAATTTAGTTCAAACATTAGAACATACACCAGCCTTCATTCATGGTGGACCATTTGCTAATATAGCACATGGGTGTAACAGCGTAGTTGCAACCAAAATGGCGCTAAAGTTAGGAGAATATGTAGTGACAGAAGCAGGATTTGGAGCAGATTTGGGAGCAGAAAAATTCCTAAATATAAAAACAAGAAAATTAGGAAAAGTTCCAGATACAGTAGTAATAGTAGCAACAATAAAAGCATTAAAATATCATGGTGGAGTAGAAAAAGGAAAGATTGCAGAAGAAAATGTAGAAGCAGTAATAAATGGCAGCAAAAATTTACTAAAACACATAGAAAATCTAAAAGAAAAATTTGGAGTAAATGTTGTTGTTGCAATCAATAAATTCAATCAAGATACAGAAAAAGAAATTGAAACCTTAAGAAAAATACTAGAAAAAGAAAATGTGGAATTAAGTTTAGTAGAAAGCTGGTCAAAAGGAGGAAAAGGAGCAAAAGATTTAGCAAAAAAAGTAGTTTGCTTGTGTGAAAAAAAAGAAAAAGAATTTAAATATATATATAATTTAGAAGATACTATAAAAGAAAAAATAGAAAAAATAGCAAAAAACATATATGGAGCAGAAAAAGTAGAATACAGCAAAGAAGCAGAAGAGCAAATACAAAAAATAGAAAAAATGGGATACAACAAGCTGCCAATATGTATAGCAAAAACACAATATTCACTTTCAGATGATGCAAAAAATTTGGAATGTAATTCATCATTTAGCATACATATAAAAGAAGTACAACTAAAAGCAGGAGCAGAATTCATAGTAGTGCTAACAGGCAAAGTAATGACAATGCCAGGATTACCAAAGCATCCAGCAGCAGAGCAAATAGACATAGACGAACAAGAAAACATAGTAGGAATATTCTAAAGGACATTTGGGGACGGGTCACTTTTGTCCTTTACATAACATTGAAAAGGAAGTTTAGAGACGGATCAAGTTTATCGTTCACATAAAAAATAGGGGGTTAATAATTTTAAGGGCTTATATAAAATCATTAAAAAGGAGTTGGAAACAATGGGGAGAAAAGCAAGAAAAAGTTATGAAACCTCTTTTTTTCATGTCCTAATTCAAGGAATTGAAAAAAAGTATATATTCAAAAATAATCATTATATGGAAAAATATATTGAATTAATGAATAAGTATGAAGCTGAATTCAATATACTGGTATTGTCATATTGCATAATGAATAATCATGCTCATTTAGTTATATACGCGGAGAAAATAGAGGATATGTCAAAATTTATGCATAAGATAAACTCAATGTATGCAGAATATTTTAACTACAAAGAAAATAAAAGAGTAGGATATGTTTTTAGGGATAGATTTAAAAGTCAACCAATTTATGATATCAGATATCTTATAAAATGTATAAATTATATTCATTTAAATCCAGTTAAAGCATTAATAGTATCTAAATGTGAAAACTATAAGTATTCTTCATATAATTATTACTTTAAGAATATAGATAGTAATATTGATAACAAAAAAATTTTTATAAAAGAAATCTTAGGAGAAAATTATAAGGAAGTTTTAAATAAGAATTTGAAAAATACTAATTTGTTTTATGATGTAGATGCAAATATGCAGAATTTATTAGATAATAAAATTTCATATTTCTTAGAAAAAGAAAAAATACCAATAAGCGCTATATACGAGGATGAAAAGATGCTTAAAAAAATAATTAAATATTTGTATAATGAAGAAATCAAAGTTACAAGAAAAGATATAATGCAAAAGTTTGGAATTTATAAAAATTTGTTTTATGAGCTAATAAAATAAATGTTATGTAAAGGACAAAAGTGACCCGTCCCCAAATGTCCTTTGTGAAAAGTATGTGAATTTTAAAGAAATAGTATTGACTTTTAATAAAAAAGGGTATAAATTATTAGCAGTCTAAACAAATGACTGCTAATTTTAATATTAAACATGTTAAAGTTAGAAAAGAATAAGGAGGTAATGTAAAATGTTAAAACCATTAGCAGACAGAGTAGTAGTAAAAATGTTAGAAAATGAGGAAACTACAAAGAGTGGAATTATATTAGCAGGTAATGCACAAGAAAAGCCACAATTTGCAGAAGTTTTAGAGGTAGGACCGGGAACAGAAAAAATAAAAATGGAAGTGAAAAAAGGAGAAAAGGTTGTTATAAGCCAATATGCAGGAACAAAAATAAAATATGAAGGTGAAGAATTGATAATAGTAAATCAAAGTGAAATATTAGCAATTGTTGAATAAAGTGAAACTAAATGGGTCTGACCTAATCAGTTCCAGAAGTTGAAAATAAAAAGTTAAAGCGGAACAAAGTTAACCTGACAAAAATAGTTCCGGATGGAAGGAGAGATTTTTATGGCAAAAGAAATTAAATTTGGCGAAGATGCCAGAAAAAGTTTATTAAATGGAGTTAATAAATTAGCAGATACAGTAAAGGTTACATTAGGACCTAAAGGAAGAAATGTTGTATTAGATAAAGAATTTGGAGCACCTTTAATTACAAATGATGGTGTTACTATTGCAAAAGAAATAGAACTTTCAGATGCTTTCGAAAATATGGGAGCAAGACTTGTAAAACAAGTTTCTACTAAAACAAATGATGTTGCAGGTGATGGAACTACAACAGCTACAGTTTTAGCACAAAGCATGATTAAAGAAGGAGTTAAAAATGTAGCAGCAGGTGGTGACCCTATGGCTATTAAAAGAGGTATAGATAAAGCTGTAGAAGCCTCTGTAAAAGCATTAAAAGATATTAGTAGCCCTGTAAATGGAAAAGAAGATATCGCAAGGGTTGCAAGCATTTCTGCAAATAATGAAGAGGTAGGAGAACTAATTTCAGAAGCTATGGAAAAAGTTTCTAAAGACGGAGTTATTACAATAGAAGAATCTAAAACATCTAATACAGAATTAAATGTTGTAGAAGGAATGCAATTTGACAAAGGATATGTTTCTCCATACATGGTAACCGACACAGAAAAAATGGAAACAGTAATGGATAACCCTTATATATTAATTACAGACAAAAAAATAAGCAATATTCAAGAAATATTACCATTACTAGAGTTATTAATGCAAAATTCAGGAAAACTTGTAATTATATGTGATGATGTAGAACAAGAAGCATTATCAACACTTATCTTAAATAAATTAAGAGGAGTTTTAAATGTAGTTGCAGTAAAGGCTCCAGGTTATGGAGATAAGAGAAAAGAAATGTTACAAGATATAGCTGTTTTAACAGGAGGAGAAGTTATTACATCAGATTTAGGACTAGAATTAAAAGATACTACAATAGAACAATTAGGTAGAGCAAAACAAGTAAAAGTTCAAAAAGAAAATACAATTATAGTTGACGGTATGGGAGATAAGGGGCAAATTGCAGACAGAGTAGGTCAATTAAAAGCTCAAATAGCAGAAGAAAAGAGTGAATTTACAAAAGAGACTCTTCAAGAACGTTTAGCTAAAATAGCTGGTGGAGTTGCTGTAATTGGTGTGGGAGCAGCAACAGAAGTAGAGATGAAAGATAAAAAACTAAGAATAGAAGATGCTTTATCTGCAACACGTGCAGCAGTAGAAGAAGGTATTGTTGCAGGTGGAGGAACAGCATATTTAAATATAATTCCAGAAGTTGAAAAAGAGGTTAGCACTTTACAAGGTGATGAAAAATTAGGAGCAAGTATTGTATTAAAAGCCTTAGAAGAGCCAGCAAAACAAATTGCTGTAAATGCAGGATTAGAGCCAGCAGTTATTGTGGAAAAAGTAAAAACATCAGAAAAAGGCGTAGGATTTAATGCAGCAAACAACACTTATGTAGATATGAAAAAGGCAGGAATAGTAGACCCAACTAAAGTTTCAAGAAGTGCACTTCAAAATGCAGCATCTGTAGCATCTATGGTTCTTACAACAGAAAGTATAGTTACAGAGAAAAAAGAAGAGAAATCATGCTCATGCGGTGGTCACGATGCGGTTCCAACAGGAATGGAAGGAATGTATTAATAAAAGTCTTGAATGTTATGTAAATAAATGCTATAATAAGAAAGTAGTCTTATTATAGCATTTATTGCAAGTGAGGTAAATGCAATTTTTAATTATTTCAGGAGGAATTTAACATGAGGTACGAAAGTATTGAACGGAAGCTGTTAACAAGCAAATGTTTGAAAGAGTACTTTAACGAAGACAAGGAAATTTTAGTAGACGCAGATAGTTTAGAAGTAACGTGTTTTCCATACTATATGTACAATTTGATATTTTTCGGAAACAAAATACTGTTCAGCCAAAGAAGCATAGAAATAATGCAAAGATATGCCAAAAAGAATGTGAAAGATATGCAAAGGAACATACGAAACACCAATTGTAGGTATATACTAGAGTATATTGAGAAAAAAGGAGAAATTTGGCAGAATTGTTGTAAAGTAATTTCAATGGAAAAGTATGGAGAAGCCAGAGTAGAGCAGGTATACAACTTCTTGGAAGCTGGAAAAAATAGGCTGTATTGTACCGCAAATGAAAAGGTATACACACTTCTTTGCGAAAGAGGTATAGCAAAGGAAAGAATTATACTTGTTGAAATGGGAAAAGTAGAAGTAAGTCCGTTTAAAAATCGTTTTATTAAGTTTGAAACCATTGGAGCTATAAAATTTCAAAATGGAAAAATGGTAATTAAAAACAAAAATTATCAGGGAAATGTTACCATCAAAGTCTATAATTCCAATGGAGAAGAACGAAAAAGCTCTGAAAAAGAAGTGAAAGTAAATGATTTGGTAATAATAAAAAATGATAAGCCAAATATGAACACAATTGGGCTCTATGAAGTTATAAGTAAGCACACTAGAAATCATGCATTGAAAGTCATTTGGACAGATATAGAAAAAGGCCAAAATACTAACAAGTATGTTAAAAGACTTCCAAATTTGTATCAGAGGTTAATTAGCGAAAACTGTAGTGAATAATTAAAAGAAAAAACGTCCTTAAGAAAAGTTAAGGGCGTTTTTTGAACAAAAGGGACGGTCCTTTTCGTTCCGATTTCGGAACACTAGGGACACTCCTTCAAATTTTAAATATTCATTCTGAAATCGGAAGTCGGAGGTCAAAATCAGAAAACAAAGTTTTTAGAAGGATTTTCAGATGGGAGATGTAAGAATTTGAGAGGAAAGATGGTAATGAGAGAAACAAGAGAAAAAATAAAAAAAGCAAACCGTGAAAGCCTTGAAGCTGTACACACACACACACACACACTGATAGTTTTAGTGAAATAATAAAATGTTTTAGAAAGAGAAAAAAATCAATAATAAATGAAGGCTCAAAAGAGCAATTATCACTAAATAAAAGAGGGCAAGCCGCTATAACATTAGTAGCAGTGGTAGTGACCGTAGTAGTTTTAATCATTTTAGCAGGAGTAAGCATAAATTTAATAATAGGAAATAATGGAATAATAGAAAAAGGAAGAGTAGCAAAAGAAAGCCAAGAATTAGCTAAATACAAAGAAAATATGAGTATGTTTATACAAGAAAAATATATGGAAAATGCTGATTTTAGTGCTTCAACAATAACTGCATATAAAAATAAAGTATATTACAATACCAAAAATTCAGATAGTGAAGAAACAATAGAAGAAATATTAGGAAATGTAAGTAGCAATTATATAGAAAAATTGGAGATAATAAAAGGAGAGCTATATATAAACACCACAAATGATGTAGAAAAAGCAGCAGCAAGTAAAGCAGAAATAAAAGTAAATGGCTTAGAAATTTCGAATGGAGAGTTAAAAGCTTCAGACAAAAATTTGGATTTAAAAGATAGTGACGGAACTTTGCTAATACCACCTTCAGTTACTAAAATAGGTGCAGGAGCGTTTTCATCAGTAGAAAATTTGAAAAAGATAGTAGTACCAGGAACAGTCGAAGAGATAGGAGCAAATGCTTTTTCAAACAATAACATGATAGAAGAAGTAATAATAGAAGATGGGGTAAAAAAAGTAGGAAATAGTGCTTTTGAAGGTTGCACAAGCTTAAAACAAGTAGAGTTTCCAGATAGTATAGAAAGTTTAGGAAATAATGTAATGCAAAGTTGTACTAAGTTGAGTCAAATAAGATTGCCAAATAAAATTACTGAACTTGGAACTTATTTTTTTGCGAACTGTACTAGTTTAGAAAAAGTGGAACTGCCTTCAAATTTAGAGAAAATTGGAAGCTATGTTTTTGTTAATTGTCCAATTAAAGAAATTACATTTCCTAATAAATTAAGAGAAATAGGCAGTGGAGTTTTTTGGAATATTAAAAGTCTTGAAAAAATAAACATAGATGAAGTCAATGAATATTTTAAGTTTGAGAATGGATTATTACTTTCAAAGGATAAAACAAAAGTATATTTTGCATTAACAAGTTTAAGTAATATTAATATTCCAGAAACAGTAACTACAATAGTAACAGACTCGTTTAATGGCTCAGAAGCAACGAGCATTTATGTTCCAAATGGTGTTACAGAACTTACTGGAACTACTTTTGGAGGAATGAGTAATTTAAAAGAAATAAAGATAAAAGCAGATAATTTAAACTATAAAACTGAAAATGGAAACTTGTATAGTAAAGATGGAACAGTGCTAATTATGTATTTGCAAGAAGGAGATGTAATAAATATACCAGAAGGGGTAAAAACGATAACAAACAAAGCTACAAAGTCAATTAAAGCAAATACTATAAAATTACCAAGTACATTAGAAACATTGGAAGGTTGGGGATTATCAGCAATATATGGAGTAAGTTCGATAGAAATACCTGAAAATGTAAAGCCCTTTGACGCTAAGGTATTTGGAACAGATGTAAAAAAAATAAAAGTAAGTGAAAAAAATAAAAATATAAAAAGCGTAAATGATACGATGATATTAAGTAAAGATGGCAAAACTTTATATGCAATAGCCTTAGGAGTAAACGAGTTCAATATTCCAAATACAGTAGAAATAATAGAAGAATGTAGCTTTTATATGGATAGAAATATAAAAAATATAGATTTACCAGCTAGCGTAAAAGAAATTAAAAAACATGCATTTGCATATTCTTCTTTAGGAAAAATAACGATTCCAGAATCTACTGAAAAAATAGAAAGAGGAGTATTTGAAAGCTGTTCAAAGCTAACAAGTATAATAATAAATAAAAAAGCAGGGAGTATAGCAGGAAGTCCATGGAGTTGCCCTATTGCTGAAAGGGCAGTAAAATGGCTAAAATAAAAAAAGCATTATAAAAAATATTTAGAAAATGGATTGTCATAAATCAAAAATTGTGATAATATAGTATGCGTATAGAATAAATGAAAATCCAATTAAAAAGCAAAGTATGTAGCAAAAAAATATAGTAAAAGAGAGCAAGGTGATGCGCTGAAAGCCTTATAGCCTATATAAACTACAGAAATTTCACTTTTTAGGACTACTTTTGAAATAATAGTAGGAAGTAGCGTATACCTGCGTTAAAGGTTAATAAGGTTAATGAAAGCACATTAATAAAATTAGGTGGTACCACGAAAATAAAGCAGTTCGTCCTATAATTTATAGGAAAGAACTGCTATTTTGTTCATTTCCCAATTGGGGACAGTCCCTAATTGGGAAATGGTAGCAATTTGGGACACCTTTTATAAAATAGAAAGGAGAATTTTTTAATGAAAGAGCAAATTGAGCAAATCAAAGTAAATGCACTAAAAAAAATTGAACAAGCAAAAGATTTAAAAGAACTAAATGAAGCAAATGTGAAATATTTAGGTAAGAAAGGTGAACTAACAGCAGTATTAAGAGGAATGGGAGCATTATCTGCAGAAGAAAGACCAGTTATAGGAAGCTTAGTAAATGTTGTTAGAGATGAAATTCAACACAAGTTAAATGAGAAAGAAGAAAAATTTAAAGCAGAAGAAATGGAAGCAAAACTTGCAAAAGAAAAAATTGATATTACACTTCCAGCAAACAAAATTAAAAGAGGTAGCAAACATCCATTAAATAGAATAATAGAAGAAGTTGAAGATATATTTGTAGGAATGGGATATGATGTAGTAGATGGTCCAGAACTAGAAACAGATGAATATTGTTTTGAAAGATTAAATTTACCAAAAGGACATCCAGCACGTGACATGCAAGATAGTTTCTACATAACACCAGAATACTTATTAAGAACACAAACATCAGCTGTTCAAGCACGTGTTATGATGGCAAACGAAGAAAAATCTCCAATACGTGTTATATGCCCAGGTAAAGTTTATAGAAGAGATGATGATGCAACACACTCACATCAATTTGCACAAGTAGAAGGATTAGTAATAGATGAAAAAATTAGCTTAGCAGACTTAAAAGGAACCTTAGAAGTATTTATGAAAAAAATGCTTGGAGAGAAAACTCAGTTAAGATTTAGACCAAGTTATTTCCCATTTACAGAGCCATCTTATGAAGTAGATGTAAGCTGTTTTAAATGTGGTGGAAAAGGATGCAATCTTTGCAAACAAACAGGCTGGATAGAACTTTTAGGTTCAGGAATGGTACATCCAAATGTATTAAAAATGAATGGATATGATCCAGAAAAATATACAGGATTTGCTTTTGGAACAGGTTTAGACCGTTTAGCAATGTTCAAGTATGGAATTACAGATATTCGTTTATTGTATCAAAATGATGTTAGATTTTTAAATCAATTTGATAGAATGGACTAGGTAAAAAAAGGACAATTGGGGACGGGTCAATTTTGTCCTTTAAAAAAAAAGTTAATATAACAAAAAAAGAAATTATGTAAAGGACAAAATTGACCCGTCCCCAATTGTCCTTTAAGAGAGGAAAAGAGAAAAATGAAATTAAGTACAAATTTTGTTAAAGATTATGTAGATATAGATGTAGATTTAAAAACACTTGCAGAAGATATGACAGGTGTTGGAAATGAATATGATTCTGCCCAAAAGTTAATTAATGCAACTAATTTGGTAGTTGGTGAAGTTATAGAATGTGAGATGCATCCTGATTCTGACCATTTACATGTATGCAAAGTAAATGTCGGAAATGAGATTTTACAAATAGTTTGTGGTGCACCAAATGTTAGAAAAGGGTTAAAAGTAATAGTTGCTTTAGTTGGAGCAGAATTACCAGGAGATTTTAAAATAAAAGCAGGAAAAATTAGAGGTGTAGAATCTAACGGAATGCTTTGTTCAATCGCAGAATTAGGTTTAGATAGCAAATTTTTAAGACCAGAAGACAAAGAAGGAATACATGAATTACCAGAAACTGCTGTTCCAGGAGAAGATCCTATAAAATTAATGGAAATGGATGACGGAGTAATAGATTTTGAATTAACAGCAAACAGAGGAGATTTATTAAGTATTTTAGGTATGGCTTATGAAATAGGTGCAATATATGATAAAAAAGTTAAAGATATAGATTTATCATACAACCAAAGCAATGAAGATATAAACAACTCTTTTAAAGTGAATGTAAAAACAGGTAATTGTTCAATATTCTTAGCAAAAAGAGTTGAAAATGTAGTTATAAAAGAGAGTCCAACATTTATAAAAAATAGACTAATAGCTTCTGGAATAAGACCAATAAATAATGTTGTAGATATAAGTAACTATGTAATGCTAGAAGTAGGTCAACCACTTCACTACTATGATGCAGACACATTAAATGGATGTTTAGAAGTAAGAATGGCTGAAGAAAACGAAAAATTAACAACCTTAGATGATGTAGAAAGAACATTATCTAGCGAAGACATAGTAATATCTGATGGTAAAAAAGCAATAGGTCTAGCAGGTGTAATGGGTGGTGCTGAAACTGAAATTACAGAAAATACAAAAAATATAATGATAGAATCAGCAATATTTGATAACGTAAAAATAAGAAAAACATCAAAAGAAATATTAAGAAGTGAAGCAAGTAACCGTTTTGAAAAAGGCTTAGACCCTAACAGAACCTACATGGCAATAGAAAGATCTTGTCATTTGTTAGAAAAATATGCAGATGCCAAAATAGTTGGTGGACTTGTAAAATATGATGATACATCATTAGAAGATACAAAAATAGATGTAAGTTTAGAAAAAGTAAACAGAGTATTAGGAACAACAATATCTAAAGAAGATGTACTAGATGTATTTAGAAAATTAGCATTTGAAACAGAAGTAAATGGAGATAAAATAACAGTATCTGTACCAAAAAGAAGAATAGATATCTCAATAGAAGAAGATTTAATAGAAGAAGTTGGAAGAATATATGGAGTAAATAACATAGAAGGAAAATTGCCAAGTCTTCCACTAAAACAAGGTTCTTACAATAAAACATTAAGAAACATAAGAAACAAAATGATAGATTTAGGACTAAATGAAACACTTTCTTACATTTTAGTAAATGATAAAGAAGCTACAAAATACACAACAGACGACGTTGAAATAGTAAAACTTTTAGACCCTATGACAGAAGAAAGAAATACATTAAGATATAGTATGATACCATCTCTAGTAAAAATATATGAATACAACAAAGCAAGAAGCCAAAAAGATGTATCTATATTTGAAATAGGAAAAGGATTTTACAAAAAAGATGAACAATATGGAGAAAACTTAAAACTTTGTGCATTAATGACAGGAGAAAGATATTTATCTGTAAAATCAAAACAAGTAGATTTCTATGATATTAAAGGTGTAGCAGAAGAACTATTAGATTACATAGGTTATGGTGGAAGATATAGCTTTGTAGTAAAAGATGAATTACCACAAGAATTCCATCCATATCAAACTGCACAAATTAGTGTAAATAACGATATTGTAGGAATTATAGGAAAGCTTCATCCAAACTGTACAAAGGACAATGTATATGTATTAGAAATCAACTTAGATAAATTACTAGAAAAGAAAACAGGAAAAATGAAATACAAAGAAATATCTAAATTCCCAAGTGTAAAGAAAGACTTAGCAGTAGTAATAGATAAAGATATTACATCAGAAGAAATAGCAAAACAAATTAAAAAACTAGCAGGAAACCTATTACTAGGAAGCAAAATATTTGATGTTTATACAGGAGAAAACATTGAAGAAAGCAAAAAGAGTATTGCATATTCATTAGAATTCGGAGCAGCAGACAGAACATTAACAGACGACGAAATAAATGCTATATTAGAAAAAATAATTACAGGACTTGAAAAACAAGGTGCAATAATAAGGAAATAATTGAATCGAACGTAAGGGACGGACCTTTTTGTTCCAAATTCGGAACAAAAAGGTCCGTCCCTTACGTTCACTTGCTAATTGTCTGCTTTTATGATATAAAAAGGAATATAAAGGAGGGAAAATAATGAAAGTATTATTCGCAACAACAAATCCAGCAAAAGTAAAGAAATATGCAAAAAGATTAAAAGAAAAAAATATAGAAGTATTAACTATTAAAGATTTAGGAATAAATCTAAAGCCAGAAGAAACAGGAAAAAATGCTATAGAAAATGCTTATATAAAAGCAAAAGCATATTATGATGAAACCAAAATCACAACTATAGGCATGGATAATAATTTATATATAGAAGATTTGCCAGAAGAAAAACAACCAGGAACACACGTAAGAAGAGTAAACGGAAAAGAATTAAATGATGATGAAATGATTGAATATTATTGTAATTTAGTTAAAGAATATGGTGGCAAATTGAAAGCTAAATGGGTATATGGAATGGTAATATATAATGGAAAAGAAGCAAAAGAATATACTTGGAGCAAAAGTCATTTTTATTTTGTAGACAAGCCTTGTGAAAGAAGAAACCCAGGATATCCTTTAGACTCAATATCAATTATGCCAGAATGTAATAAATATTTTGTAGACTTAACAGAAGAAGACAAAAATAAAAACAAAGAAAATTATAAAGAAGACGACGTTATAGAGTTTATAGTAAATAATGTGTAAATATGTTAAATAATAAATTGTAAAGGAGAAAAAATATGGAATCTTTTGATGTACTTAATGAATATGGTGAATTTACAGGGAAAATAGCAACTAGGGAGGAATGTCATAAAAATGGTTATTGGCATAGAGCAGTATATGCCGTTATTATTGATAATAATGGAAATGTATTGTTACAAAAAAGAAGTACAAATAAAAAATTATGGCCTAATATGTGGGATGTAACAGTAGGTGGTCATGTAGATAGTGGAGAATTTGGAAGACAAGCTCTAATAAGAGAAACTAAAGAAGAATTAGGAATTGAAATATCAGATGAAGATATTAAATACTTAGTTGGTTCAACATCAATAAATGAACAAGGAGATATAATAAATAAACATTATAATGAATGCTATTTAATTACAAAAAATATTGATGTTTCAAATGTAGTAATCCAAAAAGAAGAGGTATCAGAAGTTAAGTATTTTTCTAGAGAAGAACTAATAAAAAGAATAGACAATAATTATGAAGGTTTAACTGAAAAAATCGGTGCATGGAACTTCTTGAAGAAGATTTTAGAAAGATATGCTATATAATTGGAGGACATATTATGAAAGTAATAACGCTATGTGGAAGTTTAAAGTTTCAAAAAGAAATGATGGAAATAGCAGAAAAAATGGCTTTAGAAGGTAATTGCATTCTTACACCCGTTTATCCCGTGTTAGAAAATTATGAGAGAACAGATGAACAATTGGAAAAATTGAAAGAAGCTCATTTTAAAAGAATAGAACTATCAGATGCTATATTTGTAATAAATAAAAATAATTATATTGGAAAAAGTACAAATTTAGAAATTGAATATGCAAAAAAACTAGGAAAAGAAATTATGTATTTAGAACAAGATTAGAGAGACAAATAGTAATTTGAAAGTGAGATGATATTTTTGAATAAAGACATATTATTATCTAGTATATATAAAATTCATACTACTGAAATGGGGATTGATAGAATTAAGAAGAATCTAAAATTGAATACTAATGATGTAGTTGAATTTTGTAAAAATAAAATTTTAGATAAGAATTGTAATATTTATAAGCAGGGTAAAAATTGGTATTGTGAAATTGATAATATTAAAATAACTATTAACTCTTATAATTATACAATTATTACAGCACATTTAATCAAATAAATTACAAGTTATAGGAGAAATAAATGATAAGAAAATTTGAAAAAAATGATATAAATACTGTAATGCAAATATGGAAAAATGAAAATATAAAAGCTCATAAATTTATATCAAAAGAATATTGGAAAAATAATTATAATTATGTAAAAGAAATTCTACCAAATGCAGAAATATATGTTTATGTTTTAAAAGGAAATATTGTAGGATTTATAGGAATAAATGAGAATTATATTGAATGGATTTTTATTGATACAAATAATCAATGTAAAGGAATAGGTACATCTCTATTGAATAAAGTAAAAGAAAACAGAGATAATTTGACATTAAGTGTATATAAGAAAAATATAAGTGCTATCAATTTTTATAAAAAGAATGATTTTATAATTACAAGCGAAAATATAGATAAAGATACAGCTGAAATAGAATACACAATGACTTGTAATAAGTAAGAGCCAAATTACAATAAGTAAATCAAGTTACTTTAGCAACATTAAAATAAGTAAATGAAAAAAAAATTACGAGGTATTGAATTTAATCAATATCTCTTTTCAAGTTTAAATGATGACTTTAAGTAATGAAAAGGTAAATACTTTAAAAGAGATATTTTGGGCGATGAATGAAGTTACTTTTACAAAAGATGTAGAAAGCCATCAAGAAACAATAATACATTTAACTTGGACAGAGCATAAAACAGTTACACATACAAAATTACATATCAATATAAATCATAAAACAGCCAATGAAATGGTAGAACAATCAAGAACAGAAAAATCAGTTAGCAGAATTTCAAAAAGAAGAATATGCAAGTATGTGGTCAGCTGTAATCTATGGTAGTTCAGTAGGTAGTAATGATATTGTAAAAGTTGCACTAGAACAAGTTGGAAATGTTGGAAGACAACCTTTCTGGTCTTGGTATGGTTTTGGCTCACGAGTTGAATGGTGTGCTTGTTTTGTCAGCACGGAGATATTATATTTTTCGATTGGGAAAGTGATGGCACTTCAGATCACGTTGGAATAGTTGAAAAGTGTGAAAATGAAGAAGTATATAC
>USFC01000002.1 GCA_900553865.1 uncultured Clostridium sp. | reverse complement strand
TTCATTTTTTAGTTTTCTATTAGCACATTAACTTACTTTATTTTCAATTTTTATTTTAATTTGCGCATTATTAATAAAACAAAACTTTTTATTGTTTTGTACTTAACTTATTTTGCATTTTTCTTGTCTTTATATATTTTCTTAAGTGCATATTCTAGTAAATGCCTTTTAAATTACACTTGTCTTCATTTTAATATCTTTTTGCTTTCATTCAATTTTTCATTTTGGATTTTTTTAGATTTAATATTATTCGAATAATTTTAAATAATTAATTTGATTTAAAAATAACACAAGCACAAAATGTGCTAAATAGATTGTTTCTTATTTATATCACATTTTGTGCTTGTTGTGAACATAAAATCATAAATTTATTTCAAGAAAATATCGACATAAAATGACATATTGTTACATTAGACAATTTGGTCAAGACGTTTTAGTTACACTTGACTTTATGGGCTTTTCGTCATATACTAAACATATGATTTTTATATAAAATGAAAGGAAGGAATCGCATGGATAACATGATAGAAATAAGATGGCATGGTAGAGGCGGCCAAGGCGCTAAAACGGCTTCTCTTCTTCTTGCAGATGCCGCATTTAATACTGGAAAATACATTCAAGGTTTTCCTGAATATGGTCCAGAAAGAATGGGGGCTCCAATTACAGCTTACAATCGTATCAGCACAGCTCCTATTCGTATTCATAGCAATATTTATGAACCTGACTATGTAGTTGTTGTAGATGATAGTTTGCTAGAGTCTGTACCTGTTACTGCTGGTTTAAAAGAAACTGGTGCTATTATTATTAACACAACCAAAGATGTAAATGCTTTAAAACCTTTGTTAAATGGCTATAAAGGAAACGTTTATACTATAGATGCTAGAAAGGTTTCTATAGAAGCTCTTGGAAAATATTTTCCAAACACTCCTATGCTTGCAGCTATTGTTAAAGTTTCAAACATAATGAGTGAAGAAGAATTTTTAAATGATATGGAAGGCTCTTTTAAGCACAAATTTGCTAAAAAGCCTGAAGTTATTGAAGGAAATATGAAAGCATTAACTTTAGCATTAAAAGAAGTTAAGTTAGTTTCTTAAAAAATAAACTAAAATATTGTATTAAAGTTCAATTATGAAACTAATTAAAAAGCTGTATAATTTAAAAAATTAGAAAGGAGATTTTTATGTCAGTAAAAATAGATAAAGAAACACCTTGGCAAGATTTAACACCAGGTGGAACAATATATGATGCTGGAAATTCTTTAGAATTTAAAACTGGTGACTGGAGAAGCATTAGACCTGTATTTCTAGAAGAAAAATGCAAGCAATGTGGTTTATGTTTCGCAGTTTGCCCAGATGATGCAATTCCAGTAGGAAAAGACCAAAAAAGAAAAGATTTTAATTTTGATTATTGTAAAGGATGTGGCGTATGTGCCAGAGTTTGCCCTTTTAATGCAATCGAAATGAAAGAAGAATAATTCCTTAGAAAAATAGTTACTAATTCTTTTTTAAGGAAACAAAAGAAAGGATGAAAAAAATGAGTATAAGAGAACGTTTAAGTGGAAATGAAGCATCTGCTATAGCAATGAAACAAATAAATCCAGACGTAGTTGCAGCATTTCCTATAACTCCATCTACTGAAATTCCACAATACTTTTCTACTTTTGTAAGTAATGGAAAAGTAGATACAGAATTTATTGCAGTAGAAAGTGAACATAGTGCAATGAGTGCTTGTATTGGTGCAGAAGCTGCAGGTGCAAGAGCCATGACAGCAACTTCTTCTAATGGTTTAGCATATATGTGGGAAATGATATACATAGCATCTGCTAGTCGTCTACCAATAGTTATGCCATTAGTAAATAGAGCACTTTCAGGACCTTTAAATATACACAATGACCATTCAGATGCAATGGGAATTCGTGATAGTGGTTGGATAATGTTATTTTCAGAAAACAACCAAGAAGCATATGATAATTTAATTATGGCTCACAGAATTGCAGAGCACAAAGATGTTATGCTTCCTCTTGCAGTTTGCCAAGATGGATTCATTACATCACACTCAATAGAAAATATTGAATTAATAGAAGATGATAAAGTAAAAGAATTTGTTGGAACATATAAACCTGAACATTACTTATTAAAT
The DNA here is from genome assembly GCA_900553865.1 of uncultured Clostridium sp. GTDB lineage: Bacteria > Bacillota > Clostridia > TANB77 > CAG-508 > UMGS1663. The sequence goes on along the minus strand of USFC01000002.1, from coordinate 47,863 downwards.
TCAAAAGAACCAATAGCTGTTGGCCCAATGGACTTACAAGCATATTTATTTGAACACAAATATGGGCAATCTCAAGCAATGAAAAATGCTAAAAAAGTAATTTTAGAAGTTGCTAAAGATTTTGAAAAAATGACAGGTAGAAAATATGAATTATTTGAAAGTTATAAATTAGAAGATGCTGAAATTGCTATAGTTTGTATGAATTCAACAGCAGGAACAACTAAAGTCGTTGTAGATGAACTAAGGAAAAAAGGAATAAAAGCAGGTCTTTTAAAATTAAGAGTATTTAGACCTTTCCCTGCTGGAGAAATTGCAAAAGCGTTAAAAAATGTAAAAGCTGTAGCAGTTCTTGATAAAGCAGATTCTTTAAATGCTTGTGGTGGTGCATTATTTACAGATGTTACTTCTGGTATGTATGTAAATAGCTGCACTGTTCCTACTGTAAGCTACATTTATGGTATTGGTGGTAGAGATACTACTACTAAAGATATTTTAAGTGTATATGAAGATTTACAAGAAATTGTAAAAAATAAAAAAATAGATAATCCTTATCGTTATCTTGGAGTAAGAGGGGTGAATAAATAATGGCTTATAATGTAAAAGAAGTAGTTGCAAACAAACCTAGCATATTTAATGCAGGTCATAGAATGTGTGCAGGTTGTGGTGCACCAGTAGTTGGTAGAATGGTAATGAGAGCCCTAAAAGAAGGAGATCATGCAGTAGTTTCTAATGCAACTGGATGTATGGAAGTTTCAACATGTATATATCCTTATTCTTCTTGGGATTGTTCTTACATTCACACAGCTTTTGAATGTGCATCTGCTACTTGTTCAGGAGTAGAAGCTGCATACAAAGCAATGAAAAGAACAGGAAAATTAAATGAAAATGAAACTTTTAAATTTATTACATTTGGTGGAGATGGTGGAACTTACGATATAGGTCTTCAAAGTTTATCTGGTGCAATGGAAAGAGGACATGACATGACTTATGTATGCTATGACAATGGTGCATACATGAATACTGGTATTCAACGTTCTTCTGCAACACCACACTTTGCAGACACAACAACATCACCAGCAGGAGAAAAGATTCCTGGGAAAATGCAAATTCGTAAAGATCTAACAGAAGTTATGGAAGCACATCATCTTCCATATGTTGCACAAACTGCTGCAATTATGAATTTTAAAGATTTATACGAAAAGGCTGAAAAAGCAATATATACTGAAGGTCCTACGTTTTTAAATGTACTTGCTCCATGCCCTAGAGGATGGGGTTACCCTACAGATATGTTAATGGAAATGAGTAAATTAGCAGTAGACACTTGCTACTGGCCTTTATACGAAGTTGTAGATGGTAAATATAAAATAACTTATAAACCTGCAAAAAAACTTCCAATAGAAGAATTTTTACGCCCACAAAGAAGATTTAAGCATATGTTTAAACCTGGAAATGAATGGATGATAGAAGAATTTCAAAAAGAAGTAGATAAAAGATGGCAAGCCCTTCTAGACTTGGAACAGTAGGGACGGTCCTTTTCGTTCCGATTTCGGAACACTAGGGACACTCCTTGTAATAGATAAATTATTTAACATATCTATATCCATGTTTTAAATTTTATCTACTATAAAATTTATTAGCTAATTAGTAAAATGTAAATTTTAAAAATTAAGTATTTATCATAATTAACATAAGAGTAGAACTTTCCTAGAAAATAAAAAAATAGAAAATCAGCTAATTATAAGTTGATTTTCTATTTTTTATTTTAAAACTTAATTAATAAAGGAGTGTCCCAAGTGTTCCGAAATCGGAACGAAAAGGACCGTCCCTACTGTTCCTCAACTGGAGCTGAAACTGGGCAAACTGCTGCGCAAGTTCCACATTCTATACATCTTTCTGAGTCTATAATATATTTTTCTTCGCCTTCTGATATGCATTCTACTGGGCAATTTGCTGCACATGCTCCACATTTAATACATGCATCTGTTATTTTATATGCCATTTAATTCACCACCCTTCAATTGTTTATTTTTTTATTTTATATATCTTCCTCTGTTGCATTTTTCTTATCTAACTTTTCTAATTTTTCTAACTCTTGCAATTCTTTTAAATGCTCTTTTTCTTCTGGGTCTACTGTATTTTTTTCTATATTTTTTATAATTTTTACATCTTTTGCATTATATTTTTTGTAATAGTATTCCCCATTGTCGTCTTTTAATCTTACTCTTAGTATTTCTTTTAACGTTTCTACACCTTCTACGGTTCCTTCTCCATCTTCTGTTTTTACAATTGCGCCTACTTTTGGAAGTCTATTTATTTTTTCTTCGTATACCTCTTGTTCATATTTTAGACAACACATTAGTCTTCCGCAATTTCCAGATATTTTTGAAGGATTTAATGACATATTTTGTTCTTTTGCCATTTTTATAGAAACTGTTTCAAAATTTCCCAAGAATGAGCAACAACATAGCTCTCTACCACATATTCCATTTCCGCCAATTCTTTTCACCTCATCTCTAACACCTATTTGACGAAGTTCTATTCTTGTTTTAAATATTGTTGCTAAGTCTTTTACTAATTCTCTAAAGTCTATTCTTCCATCTGCTGTAAAGAAAAATAAAACTTTACTATTATCAAATTTGAATTCAACATCTGTAAGTGTCATGTCTAGTTTATGTTCTTTTATTTTTTTATTGCAAATTTCAAAAGCTTCTTTCTCTCTTTTTTTATTTTCCTCATTGTGCTTTATATCTTTCGCAGTTGCAATTCTTATTATCTTTTTTAAAGGCTTTTGTAATGAGCTATCTTCTACTTTTCTATTGCTTATTACTACTTCACCGAATTCTTGCCCTTGAGTGGTTTCTACAATTACAAAATCTTTATTATTTATTTCCAGATTTTCTGGGTCAAAAAAATAGATTTTGCCCGGCTTTTTAAACCTAACTCCTACTATATTTTTCATTTATTTCCTCCCATAAATTCATTAAAAGATAATCTATGCACATGTCATAATTACTATTAGCAAGCAATCTTTTCTTCACTTCTTCTACGTACTTTATGCATTTTAGCTTTTTCATATCTTTTTGATTGTATAAATATACATTTATATATTCCAATATTTCTGTAATTTTCTCTTTTCCTTTGTACAATACTTCTGCATTATTTATTAAACTGGTAAATTTACTGCCTTCTATGTTTTCTAACAATGTATTTATTTTAGTATATAATTCTTCATCTTCCTTTATTTCAAGTAATTTTCCAATACTCCCCTCACACATTTTTATAAAATCTTTTGAAGCTGAAATATTTAATACATTATTAGCATAGTCTGTTATTTCTTTTTCATCTATTCTTTCAAAAGGAATTTTCATACATCTTGATTTTATAGTATTTAGCAATTTGCTTTCATTAGATGTGGTTAATATTATTAAAGCATATTGTGGTGGCTCTTCTAGCATTTTTAATAGGCAATTTTGTGCTTCTTTTGTCATTAGGTCGCTATCTATTATTAAAAATACTTTTTTATTTGAAGCTATTGGTTTTACGCTTATTTCTTCTTGCATATTACGAATTTGCTCTATTTTTATTACATTATTTTCTGGGTTTATTTGTACAAAATCTGGGTGATTATTGTTTTCCCACTTTAAGCAAGACTCACAATTATCCCCTTTTCCATTTAAGCATAGAACTTTTTTTGCAAACTCTCTTGCAAAAAGTGTTTTACCTATCCCATTTATGCCAATAAACAAATAACTATGTGATACATGGCCTTCTTCTACTGCCTGATTTAAAAATTCTTTTATTTTGTTATTTCCTATAATATTTTCAAAACTCAAAACTAGTACCTCTTATTTATTTTTCCGCTTTGGCTTCAACTCATTATTTTACTTTTCCAAATAAATTTAAAGGCCAAAATCTTATCCATACTTTTCCTTCTATTTTTTCTATTGGAATACAGCCAAAAGCCCTACAATCACCACTATATTCTCTATTATCTCCAACTGCAAAAATGTAACCTTCTGGAACTACGAAATCTGTTAAGTATGTACTTTTAGCTTCTGTTACTACACCTTCTTGTAAATAATCTTCTTGTAATTCATTACCATCTATGTAAATTTTTCCGTCCATTATTTGAACATGTTCACCTGGAAGAGCTATTACCCTTTTTATATAACTCATTTTGTTTACTTCTAAAACATAATAGCAAAACTTTTCAAAAGCATTTTTAGGTTCATAATCATATGTAGCTTTAACGCTAGTTGCAACTGATTTGCTTGGTGCTTCAAAGGTAATTATATCTCCTCTTTGTGGTGTATCATGAAAGGTTCTATATAAACGGTTTAAAACCAATCTTTGATTTTGTTTTAAAGTTGGATACATTGATGATTGCTTTACAACTGTTGGAGTTCCTATAAAATATCTAATTAGTAGTGCGAGTACTATTGCAATTACAATGCAATATAGCCATTCAAAAACTTCTTTTGCCACTGCTTTTTTATCTATCATTATTCATTCCTCTTTTCCATAAAATAGCATATTTATTATATAAGGTTTTACGTAATTTTTCAACCTTTTTTATTGTTTTTGCAAAGGACATTTGGGGACGGGTCACTTTTGTCCTTTACATAACACTTAAATCTTAATAATACTATTTTCACGAAGGACAAAAGTGACCCGTCCCCAAATGTCCTTTGTGAAATTTTTTTATTTAGTTGGAATTCTTATTACAACTTCTGTTCCTTTTCCTTTTTCACTCTTTATGTCTATGCTTCCTTTATTTTGGTCTAATATTTCTTTTGCAATTGAAAGTCCTAAACCTGTTCCTCCCATTTCTCTTGTACGAGCCTTATCAACCCTATAAAAACGTTCAAAAATTCTGTTTAAGTCTTCTTCTGGAATGCCTATTCCATTGTCTATTATTTTTATATAAGCATCATTATATACAAAACCTACATATATCTTTATATTTCCGTTTTTTGGAGTATATTTTATACTATTTGTCATTATGTTTAAAACTACTCTTTCAATTCCATCTTTATCTGCTTTCACTGGCGGAACATTTGCTGTTACAAAACATTCAACTTCATGCCCTTTTTTGTTTATTTCTAATTGCAATTTTTCTTGACATCTCTTTACTAAATCTCCTAGGTCAAATTCTGTAATTTCTTTTTTGACTTTGTTATTATCATAACGAGATAATATAAGTAAATCTGTAACCAATTTTGCCATTCTTCTTGCCTCTGAAGCTATTACATTTAAGAATTTATACTGTGTTTCTTTGTCATATTCACTTTCTAGCAAAGTATCGGCATATCCCATAATTGATGTAATTGGTGTTTTTAATTCGTGTGATACATCTGCTACAAATTCTTTTCGCATATTGTCTAGTTTTACGTGTTCTGTAATATCTTGTATAACTGCAATAACTCCTGCTGCTAACTCTTGCTCATCTTTAAAAGATGCAAAGAAAATATTTAAATATTTATCTTCTAACTGAACTCTTTGTTCTGAGGAAGTCCAATTTTCTAGGTATATTGTCTTTTCCAAATTTATGTCTATGTTTAATTTGCTAAATATTTTGTCAAATGTATTTTCGTTTTCTGTAAGTTTCAAAAGCTCTGTGGCTGCTGGATTTATATGCATTATATTACCTTGAATATCAAATGCTATAATTCCATCTGTCATATGAAGTAATATTGTTTCTATCTGTCTTTTTTGCCTATACACTTCTTTTAAGTTTTCTTTTAATTCATTTGTCATTAAATTGAATGCATTGGTTAATTCGTCTACATTTTTTTTGCTATTTTCTGTATTTGAATTTTCTCCATTTGCCATTTTAGGCGCACTGTCTATTAATCTTGAAATTGGGTCTAATATAACTTTTGAAACGAAAATTCCTATTAATATAGAAATAAATCCATATACTGTAATTAAAATTATGGTTATTACTTTTACATTTTGAATTTGCATTTTTATTAACTCTTGGTACGCCATTACTTGTTCTTCTGTTTGCGCTACTAGCGAAAAGTTTACATTTTGCAAATTGTACGCATATATTACGCCTATTCCACCCATTAATACTATTCCTAATATGCTAAATATTAATATTATTTTTAACTGTACATTTTTTAACATAATAAAATCTCCTCATACAAAATAATGCACAAAAAGCCCCTCCTTTTGTGCATCTGTTTATTTTATTTTGATGCTATATAATAGCCTACTCCTCTTTTAGTAATAAGTATTTTTGGATTTGATGTATCTTTTTCTATTTTTTCTCTAATTCTTCTTACTGTAACATCTACTGTACGAATATCTCCATAATATTCATATCCCCATACTTTTTCTAATAGAACTTCTCTTGTAACCACTTGCCCCGGTTGGTTTGCTAAATATTTTAGAACTTCAAATTCTCTTAAAGTTAAATCCATTATTTCGCCTCTAACTTTAACTTCAAATTTATTTAAGTCTAAAGTTAAATCGCCAACTGCTATAATATTTTCTTCTTCTTTTTCTTCCTCTTCTTTTCCTGCTTTTTCTGCTCCTGATAATTCTGCTTTTCTTAAATTTGCTTTTACCCTTGCCATTAATTCTCTTACACTAAAAGGTTTAGTAATATAGTCGTCTGCTCCAAGTTCTAGCCCAAGTATTTTATCTATTTCTTCGTCTTTTGCTGATAACATTAATATTGGTATGTTTAGTGTTTGTCTTATTCTTTTACATACTGCTAAGCCGTCCATTTTAGGTAGCATTATATCCAACAATATTAAGTCTGGTTTTTGGCTTAAAGCTACATTTACTGCTTCTTCTCCGTCGTTTGCTTCTAAAGTATTATAGCCTTCTTTTTGTAGGTTATATACTAGCATATCTACTATTGTTTTTTCGTCATCTACAATTAAAATTGTTTTTTTACCTAAATTTTCTTCCATAGAAAATATCCGCCTTTCTTTTCTTAAGACATTATTTACTTATTTATATCATAATCTTCTTGATTGTACAAGTATTTTTCTAAAAGTTTCGGAAGGTTTAGTGAAACTTTTTAATATTATAGTGAAGTTTTGAGAGCTTTATTAGCGCACATAAAAAAGGCGTTAATTTAACGCCTTTTAGATTTTCTGTGTACTTTACACTGCAAACGGAGTTTCTTAGTTAAGTATGAACTTCCATAGTCGCAAAGCCATGCTGCTCCTGCTAACATAACTATGCAACCTGCATAGAGAACGTAGCGTAAAATCCGATTGCCTATTACGTATGTTCCTGCTATTCTTACAGGAAGAATAGTGGAATAATACAAATAGACACCAAATCCTGCAGCTGCCATCATCCCTACGAATCCAATAATTGTGTAAATAACTGCAAGTACGTTGTTCTTGATGCTTTTTCTTTTCATATTGTTGTTCTCCTTTTTCAACAAGTTTTTTGAAACTACTTATATTTTACCACACTTTTACATTTTTTGCAAATCACATAATTATCTCTATATTATATATGCCTCCGTCTTCACTTAATTTGACCTTTTTATCTTCTATTACATAACCATTTACAATCATTGTTTCCACTCCTGTATTTTTTCTATTGTAATTTTCAACCTTTATATTATATATACTATTTCCATATTTATACCCTATTTTATACTCTTTCCAGTCAGCTGAAATACATGGATTTATAGATAAATATCCTTTGTTTATAGTTAATCCTAAAATATAATGAAGTCCTGCTTCATACATCCATGAACTTGAACCTGTATACCAAGTCCAGCCACCTCTTCCTGCTAAATTTTTCTGTCCATATATATCTGCTGCAACCACATAAGGTTCTACTTTATATTTTGAAGCAGTTTCCTTTGTTCTTGCATGTTCTATTGGATTTATCATTCTAAATAATTCTACTGCTTTATCTCCAAAACCAAGCATTGCTTCTGCAATAATTGCCCATATTGCCGCATGTGTGTATTGTCCGCCATTTTCTCTTGTTCCTGGAAGATATGCTTTTATATAACCTGGCTCTAATTTAGATTTTTCAAAAGGAGGGTCAAGCAATTTTATTATTCCACTTTCTTTATCTACTAAATGATTTTCTAGTGATTCCATTGAGATGTATTTTTTGTCATTATCTCCTGCTTTTGAAATAACAGACCAGCTTTGTGATATTCCGTCTATTTTACATTCTTCATTTTGAATTGTTCCTAAAATATCTCCATTATCTGTGTATGCTCTTCTAAACCATCTGCCGTCCCATGCATTATTATTTAGTGCTTTCTTTAGATTTTCTACCATTTTTTGATATTTTTGAATTTTATTTTCGAGTTCTACTGTTTCTGAAACACTCTTTTCGTCTTGTTCCTTCTGTTTTTCTAACTCTTCATTTTGAATATCAACCTGTTTCATTATTACATTACTTTCTTTTTCTAACTCTTGTTTCTTCTCTTCGCAAATTGAAATCCACCTTTGTAAAACATTATATAAAAAGAATCCAAGCCATACACTTTCACCTTTTCCTTTATTTCCTACTTCACTAAATCCATCATTCCAATCTCCTGAACCTATTTTAGGAAGTCCGTTTTCTCCAAAGTTTAAAGACCTTTCTATTGCTCTTTCACAATGCATAAAAATGCTTTCTTCTATATTACTACTTTCATACCTATCATATCTTTCGTCTGTACTTTCTCCTAAAACCTCTCCTACTGTATAGTTTGCCTTTTCCTCTAAAATACTATAATCTCCTGTATTTTCAATATATTCTTCTACTAAATATACAAGCCATAATAAGTCATCTGAAAATTTCGTTCTAATTCCTCTAGAAGTTTCTTCATGCCACCAATGTTCTACATCTCCCTCTATAAATTGATGTTTGCTATGCTTTATAATTTGTTTTTTTATTAATTCTGGAGAAAAATATTTTAAAGCAATTGTATCTTGCAATTGGTCCCTAAATCCAAATGCTCCACCAGATTGATAGAACCCGCTTCTTGCCTTCAACCTACAAGATATAGTTTGATAAATAAGCCATCCATTCATTAATATATTAAATGATTCCATTGGTGTTTCAACTTGTACCCTACCTAAAAATTCTTCCCAATATCTTCTTACTTTTTCTAATTCTTCTTCCACCTTTTCTACTTTACTATATTTATAAACTTTATCTTGACAATCTATTAAATTTTGCTCACTACCTAACATGAAAGATATTTTTTTCTTTTCAAAAGATTCTAATTCTACTTCAATTTGAATTGCTACAATTCCGTCTTTTCCTAAGCTATTTTTATTGTTTAAACTTACTTTCTTTAGTGCCTCTGGATTTGAAATATTGCCTTTTCCAAAAAAGAATTTCTTGTCTGCTGTATATGATTTTATTTTTTCATTGCATGACACATAAATAATTTCTTTAAAGTCTGTATTAGTTTTGTTTTCCAATGTTATCATGTTATCGTTTTCTTTAAATTTTAGATTTATATAATCTTTTGTTTGTAATTTATTTTCACCTAATACTGGTTTTATATAATACACAAAATTCAATTTTTTCTTTTTAGGAGATAAGTTTTTAAGTTCTAATAAAGAAACTTTTATATTATCTTTTTCTGGTACAAATGTTGTAAGATTTTGTTCTATTTGCATACTTGAATGTCTGTAATTTGCATAACCAAATCCATATTCTACTTCATATTGTTTTTCATCTGGCATAGGATTTAAAGTTACTGACCACGTTTTTAAGCTCTCTGCATCTTGCATATAAATTACTTCTGAAGGAGTGTCTAATACTTGATTATTACTCCATGCAGTTAATTTATTTAATCCACTATTTTTACTCCAAGTAAAGCCTCCTCCTGCTTCTGTAACTAATGTTCCAAAAGTATCATTTGCCATAACATGACTCCATACTGTAGGAAGCCTATTTTCTTTATCTACTATTATTTTGTATTTATTTCTATCTTGTGAAAAGCCTCCATATTCGTTGTTATATAAAAGATTTTCTGATAAGGCTATTTTATTTTTTTCTTCTTCGAAACCTTCAAAGTTTGTTTTTGTTTTTTCTTCTATTTGTTTTATATTTTCTAAATATTCATCTTCTAAATCTTCTAATTGCCTTGCTACTGGACCTTTTTTTGTATCTATTATAAGGTTTGAGTAAAATTCTACTACTTCAAAATCTTCATTTTCTAGTACATAAATTCCACCTCTTATGTTTTGTACATAAGATAAATTCAAATTCATTATTGTATTTTGTATTGTTTCTTTTGTATATTTTTCATAACTATTTGGTTCTTCATTTAAAATTACTAAATCTATTTCTACATTTTTTAATCTAAAAAATTCATATGCTTTTAGTATTTCTTCCAAATTATCTTTTTCATTGCTACTACTTATTTTTACAAGTAATATCGGTAAATCCCCTGAAATTCCATATTTCCATAATTCTTCTTTAGGATAATATTTTTTACTATACTTTTCTTTTGATTGAATAGAATTCTCAAATAAAAGGTATCCTAATATTTTTTGATAAGTTACTATTTGCTTTGCATTTAGTCTTAAATATCTTGCTTCTGTATCTGCTTTTGCAATTGATAATTCAAATGCTTTCTTAATCTCTTCTTCTCTTTGATATTGCTTAATATTTTGTATTACTTCTTCTCTGCTTTCTGAAGCGCAAATTAATAGGCTAAAGTTAGCTATTTGTTCTGGCTCTAAACATATTGTCCTTCTTAATGCTAAAATTGGATCTGTTACCAAATCTATTCTTTTAGAAAATGGCTTAGAATTTTTTACCATTGTAGGAATTTCAAAATTATTTCTTCCTACAAATTTTTCTTTGTCTATTTCATATTCTAAATCTCCTATTACATTATCATTTGTATATAAAGACACTGCTAAATATAAGCCTTTTTCTGTATTTTTCCTGTCTTTTCTTTTTATTATAAAAATGTTTTCATTTTCTAAATATTCATATATTAAAAATAATTTTTGAAATGCAGGATGTGAATTATATTCTGTTTGTGAGGCAAGTGCTGGCTCTAATACACTTGTTATTTCTATTGTTTCATTTTCTACTCCATTATTTTGCAACTCTAAATTTCGTATTTCAACCGGCGTTTTTTCATTTGTACTAGCTATTGTTACTTTGCAAGTACTTTTTATTGCCCCATCAGTTCTTTTTATTTTATCTGAATCTTCTGTAAATACTATTTCGTATTTATCTGCTTTTATATTATCATTCCTATTATTAATGCTCCAAATTCTTTTATTTTTAATATTTTTTAGATAGAATAAAATTCCTTGTTCTTCTGTTTCATCTTCTGTTACATTATATTTATTTATTAAATAATTTTTATATTTACTATAACCTTTTCCTTTTACATCCATTACTACACTATAATTATCATTAGATATTACATTGCAAATTGGAAGTGTTTCTTTTGTTTTTGTAAACACCCTTTGTGCATAGTTTTCGTAGTCTTTGTAAGTTATTTTTACTGGTTTTATTTTTTCTTCTTTTGTTATAATTCTGTTTTCTGGCATTACTTCTTGAAGTAAAATTGATGTTGCTTCTATTTCTGGATTTTCCATAAATCTTTTTTGTAAAATATTATCGTTAAAAAAGTTGTTAATTGATAATAAGATAAGTGCCTGATGATGTGCCATATAGGTTTTTATAGGCATTTGTTTTTTGCCTTTTGGCATACGTATAGGCGTATAATCCATAGATTCGTAAAATCCATACTTGTTATATATTCCTTGTTTTTCTAATTCCTTTACATTTGCTATTACTTCTTTTGGTTCTATTAAAAGTGCCATAAAAGAAGCATAACTTGCAACTACCATGTCTTCCTCTAACCCTCTTTTTAGTCCCAGCCACGGAATTCCTATTGCCTTATATTGATAGTTGTTATTCAAGTCTTTTAAATAATATGCTGTTTCAGAAAATCCCCAAGGTATTCCTAATTTTTTTGCATATTCTTTTTGGCTCATTAGCATAAATTTTATAGATTCATCTAATAAACTTCCTTCTTCTTGTTTTATTATTACATTTGGCATTAAATACTCAAATGCTGTTCCAGACCAAGAAATTAAGCCATTATATCCATTTATATCTGTCATTGTTCTACTTAAATGGCCCCAATGTTTTGATGGAATATCTTTTTTGCTTATTGCAACAAAGCTTGCGCTTCTTGCTTCAGAAGCCAACAAATCATAATAAGAATCTGTTAATTTGTTCTCTTCTATATTAAATCCAATAGAAAATAATCCCTTTTCTTCATCATAAAGCTTTGAAAAATCTGCATTTGCTATAGGTATATCTTCTACTTTTTTGTTTACCCATTCAGGAATAAATCCTAATAATTTTTCTTTTGTTTCTACATCTAATTCTATTTGTCCAGTTTCAATTTTTTCTTTTATATCTTTGTAAAATTGTTTTAAAACATATACATATCCCACAAAATTTCCACTATCTACTGTTGATATATAACGTGGAATTAATGGTTCTAATGTTTTTATGTTGTACCAATTATATAAATGACCATTCCATTTTGGAAGTTCATTTACTGTTACTAACATATTATTCAATAATTCTAGTGTGCTTTCTAATGTTTCATAACCTAAATCATAACTAGAAATTATACTTAAAAAAGCAAGTCCTATATTTGTAGATGATGTCCTATCTACAAAATAAGGAGTTCTATCCTCTTGGTAATTATCTGGTGGTAAATAATTATTTTCTTTAGTTATACTCTCTTTAAAAAATAGCCATGTTTTTTTGCCTATACTATTTAAATATTCTTTTTCTTTATTTGTAACTTTACTAATTGCTTGTTGTTCTTCCTCTTTTTGGCTTATATACCAAAATGCAAATGGTGCAATTAACCATAATAAAGATAATATAAACAAAAATATATATTTTTTGCTGGCGATAGAGTAAATTATTCCCGCTACACCCAAAATTACATTTGCACACATACTTTTGTAGTATGAAATCAAATTATTTTTAGCTAATTTTTCTGCTTCCTCTGAAGTAGTCCATTCTAGCAAATGTTTTTTAGAAATCTTTTGTCTATAAATAGTTCTTATAATAGCATCAAGTGAAAAATATGCTTTGTCTGGTAAAGAAATTAAACTTAATACTCCTCTTATAAAACTTGCAAATAAAGAATATAATCTAGGGCTAAATGATTTTGTATGCATTTGTCCTTCTTTTTTATAGATAATTCGATTTGCAATATCTAATATAAACGGGAACATTGCCCATATTACAATAAACCAAGCAAATACCCCAACTTTAAATTTCAAAAATATATTTGCTATAAATAGTATAATTAAGCTTAACATTGAAAATACAGGGGTTATAGCTCTTATTAAATTGTCTATTATTTTGTACCTAGATAGTGTATTTAACGGATTTTCTTTTTCTATCAATTTTTTATCTATTATTTTATTTCCTGACCACCTTGCTATTTGAAAATCCCCTCTAATCCATCTGTGAAGTCTTGCCTTAAAACTCAAATAATTAGTTGGATATCCATCCATTAGCAATATATCTGAACATAGTCCTGCCATTAAATAACTTCCCTCTAATAAATCATGACTTAAAACTGTATTTTCTGGAATTTCATTTGACAACACCTCTGAAAATACCCTTAAATCATAGATTCCTTTTCCTGTAAATATTCCTTCGTCAAAATTATCTTGGTATACATCTGATATTGCGTTTGTATATAAGTCTGTTCCTCCACTCCCTGCAAATATTTTTGTAAATAGATTTTTATTTGCCGCTTCTAAATTAATTCCAACACGTGGTTGCATTAACCCATGCCCATCTATTACTAAATTTTTTTTATTATTAAGTACAGGTTTATTTAGAATATGAGCCATTGCACCAATTAGCTCTAATCCACTATTTAATATAAGGTTAGTGTCTGCATCTAAAGTAATTATATATTTTATAAATGGTTTATCTATTTTTTCTAGCGTATTTACTAAAAATGGACTTTCTATTTTTCCCAATAAATAATCATTAAATTGATTTAATAATCCTCTTTTTCTTTCCCAGCCTAAATAACATTCTTCTTCACCATTCCAAAAACGTTTTCTATAAACAAAATGAAATTTTGGTATACTATTTTCTTCCTTATATTTTTCATTCAATATTTGTACTTGCTTTATTCCCTCACTAATTACTTCATCATCAAAAGGTTCTTCTTTATTTGGTCCTGAAGAACAATCGCCAAGTAGTGCAAAATATAGGTTTTCGCTTTTATTTGCTAAATAATAAACTTCCAATTTTTTTACTAATTCTTGTACTTTTTCTTTATTTTTTAAAATTGTCGGAATAACAACAAATGTAGAATATTCCTTTGGAACACCTGAATAAAAATCCAATTTTGGTATAAGTTTGGGCTTAACTACTTTTCCTAATATATATTGAACAACTTGTACCACAATTTCTTGAATAGGAAAAATTAAAGTAATTCCTAATATTATTGTTAAAATCGCATTTCTTAATTGTTTTTGTATATTGCACATAAATACAATATCAATTATTAGTGAAGCTGCCCAAATCAATATTATATAATATTTTGCCTTACTATTATTTTCTTTAATTTTCTCGCCATTTTGTTGTAATACTTTATATAATTTGTGTTTACCTTTATCTATTAAGTAATAACCAATATGTGCTTCTTTTGTATTTTCATTTTGGTTACTAGCAAGCTCTAAAACTTTTTTGGCAATATAAATCTCTGCAATTTTAGTCTCTTTGGCAATCTCTTTTATCGCATTTCTATAGTATTCCTTTGTTTTGTAATCCATTTTTGTATAAACCTTTGCAGGGTCTTGTTTTAGTATTTCTTCTACTCCATTTACTTCTTCAAAGATTGATAAAAAGTCAATTCGAAGCAATTCTTTCATACTAGTAATACAATTTGCCATACTAACTTTTTTTACAGCAATATCGTAATGTTCTTTCTTTACTACCTCTTCGATAGTAGTTCCCATTTTGTTTACTTGTTCTTCCAATATATTCAAAAATGGAATAGCTACTTTTCCTTGTTTATTTAATCTATAAGAAAGATACTCTATAAAAGGATATTTCATCTCACCATATCCTTTTACACGTGCCTTATATTCTGTAAGATTTTTATATTTTAAGTCTTCTTTCTTTTCTACTAGCCTTTCAAAAATGTTTTCTACTCTATACTTTTGCATTTGGCTAAAATAAATTTTTTCACATATATCACTAATACCCTGTATTAGAGCTATTTGCATAAAAATATTTAAGTTCCATATTTCTTCCATGCTAAGTGTCTTTTTTCTTTGATATGCCTTAAGAAAACTACTAATATTTTTAGCATCTATACGGCTATCTGTATAACTTACAATTTCAAATGCTAAAACGTAAATTCTTGCAAAGCCTTTGTATGTTCCATTTGCAATACCTAAAAAGTTTTTATATTTTTTTAAAGGCATTTGATTAATAATTGTTTTTACAGTTTCTTCGATAATGTAGAAATTGTCTAATAGCCATTCTCCTGCTGGATGAATGGGAATGCCTAATTTTATATGTTCATCTAATAAATGATAAACCTCCGAAATTTTAGCAAAATTCTCTTTTACCTTTGGTATAGGGTATGTTTGCTTTTCACTATTTTTTTGTAAAACATGATCAGAAGCCAATTTTTCTAAATATTGCTCTAAACCATATTTATCTAAATTAGCTCCTTTTAAATTTAAGTTTTTATATTCCATTTAAATTACTCCTTAGCAATATGTTATGCACATATTATTTGCTAGAAGTGGAAAATTATACATTTTATTCGTAATCTTCTAAGGTTAAACTTAAGTTTTCTTTTCCTATTATTTTTATTCCATTTTTTAAATTTTGCTTATCTGTTTCTGGAAGGTATGTTGTAACAATTTGAGTATTTTCTTTTAAAATTTCTTTTCCAGCATTATCTATTTTATATATTGCAATATAGCCATTATTTTCTTTTAATAAATAATGCTCATCACAAATTCCTTCTTTTTCTTGATAAAGCACAATATTATTTGCTGTAAATTCTTCTATTTTATAATCTTTGTACCTATCTTGCATTTCTATTTCTGTTTTGTTCACCAATTCTTCTGGTATATTCTCTCTTTTAGTAGTTGTGTGCTTGCAACCTTTGTAATAGGTTTTAAATTCAAATAAGCAGTTTGGCGACGCTTTTACTTCTGCATAAGAAGTTGAAATTAATTCTATACCATTTTGAATATTTTGCTCTGTGCTTACTAACTTCGTTTCTACCTTTTGCTCATCTTTTGTTGAATTTTTGCTAACAAAAATTCCTACAATAATGCCTAAAATAACAATTGCACAAATTCCTATTATAATCCACATATAACTTTTTTTCATACTATACTCAATTCCTCTCTATTGCTTTTTTCTTTAGTATGGAATTTTTTTAGTAAAAATATACCAATTTTTAAAATTTTCGCAAAACTGATAGGGACGGGGCGTTTTAGTTTAGCAAAATTCTAAGGTTGCACAAAAATATAGTGCATAAATTTTTATTATTAAAAAAATCTATGCACTATTTACATTATTTCAATAGTTTTCTTACAATAGCATCGTCATATATGCTGGAATATATAGAATATTACCTTCTTCTTTTAAATCTTTAGTATGAATTATTATAGCATTTTCTAAGTAATCGCTATATTTATTTTGTAATTTTTTCAAAGATGCAAATGCGTATCTATCTCCTGATTTTACTTCTATTGGTATTATGTTATGCTTTGAAGTTATTTTATCTGCTGAAATTAGAAAATCTACTTCCATTGTTTCTGAACTATCTTCTCTTTCGTTCCTAGAGAAAAAGTACAATTTTCTTCCTACACCCACAAGCATTTGCGCTACTACATTTTCTAATATCATACCTTCGTTAAAAGACAATTTGTCAAAAAGAATTTTTTTATAAATTTCTTCATTAACTAAATTTTTCTCATTAAATGTCATTGATAATAGCAAACCTGTGTCAAACATATAACATTTTAGCGCATTTGTATCTATTCTTTGCCCCAGTCCTATGCTAGGTTCTGTAGTATTATACGCAATATTAATTAGCCCTGCATCATTAAGCCAATAAAACGCTCCTTCATAATTTCTATATCTTGCATTTTCATCTAAGTTTGATATATTAAATTTTTTCTCATGCTTTTGCAATTGAGAAGGAATAGTATCGAATATCTGCTCTACTTTTAGATTTAATTCTTCTGCATGTTTTCTAATATCTTCTCTATATAAATTTAATATATTCCTTTTTATTTTATCTACTTTTTCAAAATCTCTTGTTTTTGAATATATATCCACTACTTGTGGCATTCCTCCAACAATTAAATATTCTTTAAAATAATCCATTGCTTTTCTGTGTAGCACTTGCCCTAATGGCTTTTTATTTTTATAACATTCTCTTATAAAATCCATTAGTGTATCATTTCCCATTGCCCATAAAAATTCTTCATAGTCAAATGGATACATTTTCAACTTTTCCTCTTCTGAAGGTATTAGAATATCTTTAACATTCTTTTTTATAGATATTAATGAACCTGTTTCTATATAATCGTATCTTCCATCTGCAACTAAGTGCTTAATAGCTCCTCTTGCTCTTGGGCAAAACTGTATTTCGTCAAAAATAATTAATGATTCTCTTTCATATAATTTAACTCCATAATACTGAGTTAAATATGTAAATAGATAATCTAAATTATCTAAGTATTCATCAAATAATTTTTTTACTTCTTCTGCCGTTTTTGAAAAATCAATTAAAATATATGTTTTATAATTTTCTTTTGCAAATTTTTCTGCTATATAGCTTTTTCCAACCCTTCGTGCTCCTTCAATTAACAATGCTGTGGTTCCATTACTTTCTTCTTTCCACTTAAGAATATCTTTATAAATTTTTCTTTTCATAAATATTTTCCTTTCGTCTACATTGTGTTTGTTTATATTGTAGCACAAAATCAAGATTTGTTCAAGTCATTATTTACACAAAATCAAGATTAGTGACGTATCTGTTTTACACAAAATCAAAGTTTATTAGCAGTTCATTTTAAAAAAATGCGGGTACCCGCACTTTTTTAAAATAAATTTACCTGACACAAAATTTTCTTCATGCCACCAAAAGGAGCTTTATCACACCAAAAGGGACAGATTAACCAAACGGAAACGTCCCTAATGGGTATTGACTTTTTTTTGCTCCGTCCCCAAAAACAGTTGCAAAAAGAAACGTCCCCATTGCGTCACTTTTATTGTTATTTCTCCATTTTGGTCTGTGCGGTATGTTTTGGTGTTTAAGTTTTGTAGCCTGTTTAGAACTCCTTCGTTTGGATGCCCAAATGTATTTTTTGCACCTACTCCTATTAATGCAATTTGAGGCTTTACTTTTTCTAAAAATTCATTTATACTTGATGATTTTGAGCCATGGTGCGCCACTTTTAATATATTTGCTTTTAATATATTAGTATTTTTATACTCTTTTAATATTTCTTCTTCTGCTATTTTTTCAATATCTCCTGTAAGCAATATTGAAAATGCTTTATAGCTTAGTTTTGCAACTATTGAATTATTGTTTATTGCATTTTCTTTTATCATTTCCTCTTTTGGCCATAATATGCTTAAGTAAATATCTTCTTCTATTTTAAAGTTATCTCCCTTTTTTACAACATAAACTTTTATTTTTTTATCTTTTACAATCTTTTTGAATTTTTTATAATTTTCATTTTCTTCTTGCTTGCATATAATTACTTTTTCTGCTTTTAGTTCTTCTAATACACTTAAAATTCCTCCCACATGGTCTGTTTCAACCATTGATGCCCAAAAAATATAAGGCATATTTTGTTGAATGATATATTCAACCTTTAATGCCCAAAATAATATAGACATAAAAGAAGAAATAGCTTTTAAACTATTTCCTCTTTTTTATCTATATTCCATATAATCTTTATCTCTCGGCTATTACTTGCTTCGTTGTATTTTCCTAAATATATCTTCTCTACAAATTCATTTAAAATCTCTGGTGTCAATGCTTCAATTCTTCTATACTTTTCAAATAACTCATTTTGTTCAAAGTCATTTTTCAGTCTTTGTTCTTCTAATTCCTTAATCTGCAAATCTATATTGTTTCTTTCATTACTATATTTTAGAATTTCATTATCTATGTTTTGTTTTAATGTTTTAAATTCTTCTAATGTTAATGTACCATTTACCCTGTCTTCATATAAAATACTTAATCTATTAGTTTTTTCTGTTAATGTATATTCTAGATTATTATATTGCATTTTTAGTTTTTCAATTTGATTAGCAATATTACCATATTTTATATCATTATATTTATCTTCTACTATTTTCTTATCATAATATTTATCTAATTGTTCATTTATCTTATCTAATATAATTTTTTCTAGAACACTTTTAGCAATTTGTTTTCTGTTATCGCAAAATCTTCCTACCTTATTAACTGTTCTGCAACTTATGTAATAATCCCCTTGTCCATTTCTTGTATCTTTTGATTTTTGCATTCCTCTACCACAGCAAGAGCAATATAGTTTCTTTGCAAATAAATTTTTTCCTGTTGTTCTTGTATTATTTGTATTGCTCAATAGCTTGTCTCTTACTTTTTCCCACACATCTCTTTCTATAATCGCTTCATGACAGTTCAAAACTTTATTCCATTCCTGTCTTGATATTCTTATTTTAGTTCTATCTTTGTAGCTTTTATTTACAGTTTTACCATAAACTAAACAACCTGTGTATATCTCATTTCTTAATATTTCTCGTATCATTCCGTCATCCCATATTATCTTTTTTGGTATTTTTAAAATATGTCCTTCTATAAGTTCTTGTTCTGATATTTCTTTTTTCATTATAGACATATCTAAATGTTCCATAATATTATTTGTTTCCATTATTTCTATTGGAAATAAATTATATTTTTCTGCAATACTTTTTAATGTATCACCTTTTTCAGTTTTGTAATTTATAATTCTAGGAGCTTTACTCTTTCCAATATTAACTCCTACTTTCTTCATATGTTCTATTCTAGTTGGAATTAAATCTTCATTTAACTTTCTTGCTATGCAATGACAATTTACTCCATCTAAATACTCCTTATAAATTCTTCTAATAACTTCTGCGGCTTCATTGTCTATAACTAAATGTTCTTTGTCTTTCTCATCTCTCAAATATCCATAAGGTGGATTAGCTGAAATAAACAATCCATTTTGTCTTTTATTTTGCATAATTCTTCTAACATTTATAGATTGGTCTTCTATTTGCCATTCATTTGTTAAACCATTTATTTGTCTAGTTTTTTTATTACCTTTGTTATTAGTATCTGCTTTATCAACTATTCCAACAAACCTTATTCCCCACTTTATAAACTCGGTGTGCAAATATTTTTCAATCATTTCCATACTTCTTGAAAATCTTGATTGGCTTTTACAAAGCATAATGTCAGTTCTATTGCATTCACAAAATTTTAATGATTTTTTCCATTCTGGTCTATTATCATCTCCTCCTGAAATACCATCTTCACAGAATATTCCAACAACTCTCCATTTATTTTTATTACATTCATCTAGCAATAAAAGTAACTGATTTCTTATACTTTTGCTCACATCTCCATCAATCAAATCCCCATCTTCCACAGATAATCTTAAATAAAGTATTACTCTAAATGAAAAATCACATTTTTCTTTATTTACCAAATAACTTATATTATTCTTTTTTATTTGTAGTATATCTTTTATAACAGGAGAAGCATATTCTAATTCTTCTAAATTTAACAATTTCTTTATTTTTTTAATTTCTAAAGGATTATTATATTTATTTTCACTATTTAATTCATCATCTTTTCTTATTTCTACATTTACAATCATAATATACCTCTCCTTAACTTTCTTTAATATTCCATATAATTTTTATATTTCTGCTTTTAGTAATTTCGTCATATCTTCCAACATATATTTTTTCAATAAACTCATTCATTATCATTCTGTCTAGTTTTTTTATTTTTTTATATTTAGTAAATAATTTTTTACTCTGCATTTCAATTTCTTTTCTTTTGTTTAATGAGTTTATTTGCTCATCTATCTTTTGTATTCTTTCATTTGCAATTTCTACTTCCTTACTATTTTTATTTTTTAAAATAGTAAATTCTTCTACAGAAATTACTCCATTTAACCTATCTTCATATAAAAGATTTAGTAAATTTGCTTTTTTATTCACTTCAATACTAGCTCTGTCTTTTTCCTTTTCTAATATATCAATTTCACTATTTATATCGTCATTTACTTTTTTGTCGTAATAATTTTTCTCAACCTTTGACTTATCATAGTATTTTTTTATTTGTTCGTTTATTTCCTTTAGTACAATTTCTTCTAATTCACTTTTTTTAAATGTTTTCGTATTATCACATATAGCATATCTACCCTTATCTTTTTTTGCTCCTCTGCATCTCATATAATAATTATCTTTTTCTGATTTTATTCTTGTAGATATTGAATAAATGCTATCGCAACATTCACAATATACTTTTTTACTAAATATTGATATATTTCCATCATTTTGTGGTTTTACTCCACTATTTCGTTTTTTAGCCTGTATATCCATTTTGTTATTCACAGTTAGCCATACAGTTCGTTCTATAATAGGCTCGTGGCAATTGGGTACTCTTATCCATTGTTCCTTTGGCACTCTTACCCTTGTATGATCTTTATAACTTCTATTTTGATATTTTCCTAACACTAAATAGCCAGTATATGCTTCATTTCTTATAATATTGCTAACTGCTCCCTCATTCCATATAGGTTTTGTTCTTATAGTTAAAATCAAGCCTTCTTTTAAAATTCTGTCTTTCATTTTTTCATTATTGCTAACAAAATAATCTTCCAAAATGTTATTATTAGTAGCAATGTCATCAGGTTGAATATAAAATCTATCGGATATTGATTGTAAAGTTTCGTCTTTTTCTGTTTGGTATCTTACTATTTTTACAGGATTACGATTAGTAATTTTAAGTCCGATAGATTTCATATGTTCCCAAGTTGTTGGAACTCTATCTTGATTTAGTTTTTCAGCTATTTTTGCACAACCTATTCCATTCATATATTCTTCAAAAATTCTTTTTACTACAAGAGCTGCCTCTTCATCTACTATTAACTGGTATTTATCATTTGGATTTTTAATATATCCATAAGGTGTCCAAGCTGTTGCATAAAGTCCCAAACTTTTTTTATTTTTCAATATTTCTCTTGTATTTATAGATTGGTCTTCAACTTGCCATTCATTTACAAGTCCATTTATCTGTCTAGCTTTTTTATTTCCTTGTACTGAAGTATCTGTACTATCAACTATACCAACAAATCTAATTCCCCATTGCACAAATTCCTTGTGTAAATATTTTTCAATCATTTCCATACTTCTTGAAAATCTTGATTGGCTTTTACAAAGCATAATATCAGTTCTATTACATTCGCAAAACTTTAATGATTTTTTCCATTCTGGTCTATTATCATCTGCTCCTGATATGTCCTCTTCACAAAAAATTCCGACTACTTTCCAATTTTTCTTTTTGCACTCATCAAGCAATAAAAGTAATTGATTTCTTATACTCTTGCTTACATCTCCATCAATTAAATCTCCATCCTCTTCTGATAATCTTATATATAAAATAACTCTATACACATTTCTAATTTTTGATAATTTTGTTTCCACTTTGAAGCATTTTTCTGAATTTTCCTTTGTAATTTTCAATATATTTTTAACATTATCAGATATATATTCTAATGATTCAATATCTATCAGTTCTTTTATTTTTTTTAATTCAAGTGAATTTAATTTGTCATCTATTATATTTTGAAATTTTTTGTTGGTTTCTTCTTTATATACATTCAAAATCATAATAATCTCTTCCTTTCATATAAAAATATAAAGAAATTATTATTGATTTTCCAATGTGTAAATTTTATTTTCTTCGTTAATTAGTACATTTGCAATTTTGGAGCATATTATTTCTTGCATTTCATCATCTGTGATTTCAGTATTGGTAACACATTCTACCTTCCAATCACAAATCATATATCTTTCTCCTCTACTAATTATTCTTTTTTTTAATTTCATCTTTTAAAACTTTTTTAGCTTGTTACTTCAAAATCATTCAAAAATTTTGAATTTGATTTTGATTTATTTAGATAGAAAATTAACAAAATTGTTTGTTATTTTTCTCTCATTTTTAAATATATTATTCTACATTTTCTTGTCTGCTATCTCCAAATTTTCTATTACTCTGTTTTAAAAAATAGCATAAATAATCGTTATAGTCTTTTCCAATTTTAGGTCTATGATCTATCACTTTGTACTTATTTTCTAATAGCATTTTTAGAGCTTTTGTTGCATTTCTTCCTGCTTCATCATTATCAAAACAAAGCACAATTTTTTCAATTTGCTGATTATTCTTTAAATAATTTTCTATTGCTTTTGGTATTTTTGATTTTGAAAAGTCACTAGCTGTTTTATATATTCCTGCAAGAGAAATCAAATTATAATCTTCAAAGTTTTTACCACTATATCGTAAAAATGTTGCAAAAGATAATGTGTCAATTGCAGATTCAAATAAATATAATGTATTTGTTTTTTCTTTATCTATTGCTTCCATTTTGAATGAATATGCTTTATCACTGCCGTAACTTTCTCTTTTAAAATTGCTTGTATTTGTTGCTCTTATTGCACAATATCTAGGTCTATTTTCTAAATCAAAGCCTAAAAAAATTGCATTATTATAAGGATAATCTTCATAAATCATTCCTTTTTTTATGCAATTTTCTATTATTTCTAAATCAATTCCTCGTTTCATAAGGTAACAAATAACTTTATTGTTTGTTTCATTTTTAGGTGGTAAAACTAACTTTGCTGATTTCATTTTTTCTTGTTCTTCTATTTCTTCTAGGCTTATATTATTTTTTAAATTCATATCATTTTTAACTTTATTACAAGCTGAAAGAAAGTCATAATTTTCTACTTTTACAAGATAATCAACTGCATTTTTTCCACCAATACCTTCTTTAAAATAATGCCATAATCCATTAGAAATTTTTAAGCTACTATGTGTTTTTGTCGTATAAGTTCCATTACAAAATAATTGTAATTCACTTGGAAAACAAGTCTTTAGATAAGTGAATAAATCAACACTTTTTATTGATAATATCTCATCTTTTGGTAAAAACTTGCTCATTTTATCTCTCCTTTTCTTTGTGTTTTTTAGACTTTTGTTCTTTTTCTTTTGCAAAATCATCTGATACTTTATCTATTGTGTCATCAACTGAAAATTCAAGTTCACTCCTTAAATTTCCATCACATTTTAACCACCCATCATAGCAATCTTCTAGTAAATTTTCTCTTGATTTTAGAACTTTATATTCTTCATTTGATAAATCTTTATCATATTCAAATATGTCTATTATCTCCTGTTTTACTGTTATTTCATAAGCCCTATCTATTGCATAATCAACTCCACTTTCTCTTATTTTTTCTTTAAATTTTTCCATTTCTGCTTTTAATTTTTTTATTAATTCTTCTTTCATAAATTCTCCTTTCTTCCCATTTTTAGGCACAAAAAAAGCAGAGATTATATTTCAAATCCCTGCATATTTTTTTATATTATTGAATTATAGATTTTATTAAATCCACAAATTCATTCTCTGTTAATTTAGTAGATTCAATAAAGAATTTATATCCTTTATATTCAAAAAATGCTTGTTTTCCTAAATCATTATTACTTTTGAATAAATATATATCTTTTCCATTTATAGTTGAAATTGGAAGATTTTCTGTTTTAAGTGTATTACACGCAAGTATATAATCTTCCTTCGTAAATACAATGTTAATATTTTTTTCAATTTCACTATCGTTTGAATTACTTGCTAAATAATGCAATTCATATTGCCATAATTTTTTATATTCTGTATCATTTGTATTTTCTCCTTTGTATAATGATAATTGTTCTTTCAACTCATATTCTTTAGGAATACTTAAATTTTCAAGAAATTCAAAGTCTGATATTACATTCATCTTTACAGATTTTGCTTTTATAGCTACAGATGAACGCATATTATTATTGCTAAATGTTATATTATCTTCTTTTGCAATTTGTATTTGATTATCTTCAAATTTATTATCTTCATTTGATTCATTATTCATTGGTGTTTCTATTGTTTCATTATCTTTGGCTATTTCTAATCCTGTTTTATTGTCGTAATTATTTATCATTACAATACCTGTTAATACAATTGAGAAAGCAATAGCTGGAGTTAAAACATATTTTAATTTTACATTCCTCATCTCATTCATCCTTTCTTTAAAAGATATTCTATATCTTTTTTTTAAATTAGGCTGATATTCTTCTGTTAAAAACTTTTCGTCAATGTCATTAAGCATTTTTAGTAATTCAACATTTTTCATATTAAATCAACCCCTTTCAAATATTCTTTTAAGTCTTTTCTAGTTCTTGATAATATCATTTTGACATTACCTTTTTTTAACTGATATTTATTGCTTATATTTTCTATTGAATTCAAAGACCAATACCTATCTCTAAAAATAACTCTCTTTTCTTGTGATAAATTATCTAAAAATATATTTATATTTTTAAGTATTTCTGAATATTCAATTTCATTATCAATACTTACATTTGAAGTACATTCTGATAATTCATCTAAAATATCTTCCATTACAGATTTATGTTTATTTTTACGATATATATCAATGGCTAAATTTCTTGTAATCTTTGCTATAAATAGCTTAAATACTTTTGGTCTTTGTGGTGGAATTGAATTCCAAGTTTTCAAATATGTTTCATTAATACATTCTTTTGCATCTTCTGAATTTTGCAATATATTATAAGCAATATAATTGCAATACTTACCATATTTTTTATCAGTTTCTGAAATAGCTTTTTCATTTCTATTCCAGTAGAGCTCTATTATCTGATTATCTTCCATATTCAACTCCTTTCATATAATAAGACGAAATAATATTTAAAAGGTAACAATTTTTTTATATTATATCATTATTTTTTTACAAAGAAGCAGAGATTATGTTTCAAATCCCTGCAATTTCATTAAGATAAGTTTCCCTCTTTAATGCCAAGTCTTACACCTTCTTTAAATCTAATTTCATCTATCTCATTTATAATCTGCATTAGTTCAAATATTTTATAAACTTCTTTTGGTGTAATATTCTCTATTTTGCCATTATCTAAAAAATCTTCAATTCGTGGGTTTTCCATTAGAAAATCACAATATTTTTTATTTGCAATTTTATATTCTTCGCATTGTTTCAAAATTTCATCTTCTATAATGCAAAGAATATCACTTGTGTAATTATCATATAAAGTTCTATAAATGCTTTCATTTTTACTCTTTTCTCTATATTTTTGCATTGTTCTTAAAAGATTAAGTCCAGCTATTCCACCCATTTTGTAATTTACTTCCGTCCAATATGTTGAGTCCTTTGAATATGCTCCTTCTAGCTCTAAAAAGTTCGTTCTTAACTCTTCAATGAACTCATCATCTGATATTTTAGTTTTTATTTTATCAATAATGCTTTGTTCCTTACTTCTAATAAATTCTTCAATTTCTTTCTCTTTGTTTAAATCTCTAAATTCTATTGGATCTTCCAATACTGTATTTGCTTCAAATAATTCTTCAAATACTTGCACATAATTATTGCTCATAACTTTTTCCTCCTAAAATATCATTTAACTTGTTTCTGTTTTTAAATCCATCTACTACACCTAATTTATAATAATCTGAAACTGTTTGTTCCCACTCTTTCGCATAAGCCATCGTTAAATCTCTTACCCTACATTGCATTTTTTTAGAAATATCTTTATTATTAATATGCTGTTCTATACTCTTATACAATATTCCTGCACATTCAAGAGTATCTTCTGCATACTGTTCCCATTTTTTATCATTTTCTGCAATCAGTTCTTCATACTTTCCTTTCTTCTTATTATACATCTCCTCAATAAATGGATTGTTTAATATTTCTTTCACAATACCACCTCCTTTGATAGTATTTTATGTTACCGACAATATATTAACAAATGTGCAAATTATCTTATAGGTTCTTTATCATAGTCTTGACTTTTTTCTTCCTGTTCTTCATCTTCAAAATCTTCTATAACATTTTCGCCTTTTTCGTCTATTTTTAATAGTTTATTTACTTCTCTTAATTTACTCTCCAATTCTTTTAATTCATTTTCTTTTGAAAATTCTTTTTGAGATTCTATCTTTGCGTCTTCAAATTGTTTATTAGTATTTTCTAGTTCATTTTTTTCTTTTTCTAATACCTTTGATAAATTCTGTATTGTATTATCAATTCTCATAATATTTCCAAATTTATCATCTCCGAGTTCTACATTATAAGATAATTCATTTTTTAATTGAAGTGTAAATTTGTTAAATATACCATCAAATGATAATACAATATCAAAGCCTCTATATGTGCCTAAATATCTACTATCTGTATTTGTCATTGTTTGACATTCTGCAATTAGTCTTTCTCCTGCATCTGCTTTTTTATAATAAACAATATCATTTATCTTCATAGGCGAAAATCCATCATCATTCAATTTTGTTTGTTCTTCAGCTTGTTTTATATCTTTTTCTAGCCCTACAATTCTATTTTGAAGCCTTTTTATCTCTGCTGGGTAGTATGTTGCTATCTTATCTTGAATATCATATATTTCATTCCAATAGCTCTGTTTTACTATTTTTAATTTTGATATATCTGCTTCAAGTTGTGTTTTTTCAATAATATGTGGATTACCAACTGCCAAAGCCTTTATTTCTGCATAATTTAATACACTTTCATCTATATCTTCTGCTGACCTCACAGGAGTTCTACTTGTCATTATTTGTGAGATGAATTTTTGTTTTCCCTCAACTAGCTGATATAAATAAGCATCAAAAGTTTGCTCAGTAACATATCTTATAACTTTAACTTCATCATTTTCATTTCCTTGCCTTTGTATTCTTCCAAGTCTTTGTGTTAAATCTGCTGGTCGCCAAGGACAATCTAAATCGTGCATAGCTATAAGTTTTTTTTGCACATTAGTTCCTGCACCCATTTTTTGAGTAGAGCCTAGCAGAACTCTTATTTCTCCATTTCTAACCTTTTCAAATAATGCTTCTTTTTTAGCTTCCGTATCTGCATTGTGTATAAATTCAATTTCATTTTCTGGTATTCCCTTTAAAATTAGTTTTCTTTTTATATCTGTATATGCATCTGTAAATTGTCTATCTTTTAGTTTCCAAACGCCATCTATTTCTTCCATTTCATAAGGATTATCATCATTTCCAAGAGTTTTAGGAGTAGATAAATCGCAGAATATAAGTTGAGTCAATTTTTTCTGTTTTGTTTCATTCCATATATTATAGACATTATTAACACAGGTCGATATTTTAGAATTTTCATCATCTGGTAACATACTGTTTATCATTCTTTGATCTAGTGCAAGTTTTCTACCATCATTAGTTATTTTAAGCATATTATCTTGTTTTGGTGTTACTTGTTTATTTCTAATTTTTTCTGCTCTTTCTCCTAGTCCTTTAACTAATTCTTTTTGAAAATTCGTAGGCTTTACAACTTCTGTTTTAAAATCAACTTTTGGTACAGGTAAATTAAGAGTATCTGCTGTTTGAATATCTGCAACTTCTTTAAACATACTCATAAGTTCTGGTAAATTATAAAATTTTGCAAATTTGGTTTTTGGTCTATATCCTTTTCCCTCTGGCGTTAATTCTATTGCTGTTATTGTTTCTCCAAAGGTACTTGCCCAAGCATCAAAATTTTGTAAATGGTGTTTTCGTAATGTGTTGTACTGCAAATATCTTTGCATTGTATAAAGTTCTACCATACTATTGCTTACAGGTGTTCCTGTTGCAAATACAACTCCTTTTCCTCCTGTTATTTCATCAAG
Organism: uncultured Clostridium sp.; assembly: GCA_900553865.1. Taxonomy (GTDB): domain Bacteria; phylum Bacillota; class Clostridia; order TANB77; family CAG-508; genus UMGS1663. The sequence continues at coordinate 18,858 of USFC01000002.1, read as the reverse complement.
ATATTGTGTTTTCATAAACAAATCTGATGATTTTTGTGCTTCTGTTTGTGCTATTCCACTTACATTTCTCATTTTTGAATATAGATATAAATTTTTGTAATAATGAGCTTCATCTACAAATATTCTATCAACTCCAAGTTCTTCAAAAGTTATTACATTATCTTTTTTAGTATCATCATTTAATTTTTTTAGTTTTTGTTCTAACTTTTTCTTTGATTTTTCTAATTGTTTTATTGTAAATCGTTCTCCATTATTTTCCTTTACATCTTCAATACCTCTTAAAATATCATTTATTTGTCTTCTTAATATTTCTTCTTGTCTTTCCTTTGACATTGGTATTTTTTCAAATTGTGAATGACCTATTATGATAGCATCATAATCACCAGTCGCAATTTTGCTACAAAACTTCTTTCTATTTTGAGTAGTAAAATCTTTTTTAGTTGCTACCAAAATATTAGCATTAGGATATAATTGTATAAAGTCACTTGCTATCTGGTCTATAATATGATTTGGTACTACAAATAATGATTTCGTACACAGCCCTAGCCTTTTACTTTCCATAGCACCTGCAACCATTTCAAAAGTCTTTCCTGCTCCAACTTCGTGAGCAAGTAGTGTATTACCACCATATAAAATATGTGCTATTGCATTTCTTTGATGTTTTCTTAAAGTTATTTCACTATTCATACCTTCAAAAGTTATATGACTACCGTCATACTCTCTTGGTCTAATTGAATTAAATCTTGTATTATATGTTTTAACTAAATAATTTCTTCTTTCTTGGTCTTTCCATATCCAGTCTTGAAATGCTTGTTTTATGGCTTCTTGTTTTTGTTGTGCGATTGCAGTTTCTTGTTTATTTAATACTGGAACTCTATTTCCGTGTTCGTCCTCCTCATAATCATATACTCTTGTATCTTTCAAGTTTAGTGAATCTTCTATAATTTCATAAGCATTTTTTCTTTTAGTTCCATAAGTTGTGTTAGCTTTTACATTTCCTCTATCTCTTGTTTTCCCTTCAACTTGCCAGTCGCCTGTAAAATCAAAGAACTGTATTTTTATATTATCTTTCTGCAAATAATATGGTGTTTCTAATAATTCAAACATAAAATCTTCTATATAATGTGATGGTATCCAAGTTGCACCAAGTCTAACACTTATTTCAACAGGTGTTAAATCTTTTGGCATAACTCTTGTTAATGCTTCTACATTTATCTTATATCTTTCATCATTTTCTGCAGCTAATTTTGCAACATTTAGTTTTTCTCTTATATTTCCTGATAGATACTCATCTGCATTTTGATATACTTCGTTTTCACTATCTGGAACTCTAAAAATTACTCCCTCTAATTCATTTATTAAATCTTCTTTACTTTTTCCACTAATTTGTTGCATATAATCAAGATCTACTTTTGCTTTTTCTGATATAGACAAAATTAAAGCCTCATTTGCTGTATCAACTCGTTCTACAACCTTATGTGGCTTTATTGTTCTTTTATAAAACATATCTGCTTTTTTATATAATTTTGTATTATTATCCCATACTTCTAATGCTGATAGAAGCACATAGCTTGAATCCTCATTAAATGCTTTTGCATTAGCATTATCATTCATTTGTCCATATTTTTTTACATACTCATCATATTCTCTATTCAATTCTTTTTGCTTATTTTTTATATCTTCATCAGAATAATCATTTAATTCTAAATCAATAAGTTCTCTTGTAATGTCCCTTAATTTCATCATTCCTTTTATTCTATTTAATGTTGTTAAAGGCAAATCACTTTGAGATTTCATTTTGCTATTTAATCTATAATACACTTGTCCATCTACAAGCGTATATGAATAGTTTTTTACCTCTGGAGTTGCAGGAATAGTTTTGTCATTTTCTTTTGCATCTTCTATATCTTCTACTACATAATCGTCTATTTCAGCATTCAAATTTTGTATTGCATTTTGCAAATCCTCTTGTATATTTTGATTTTCTCTTTGTTTACAAGCTAAATCATCTCTTCCAAACTGTGTTGCTTCCATTACAACATTTCCTAAAATCATTTCAGGATGTTCTGCAAAATATGAATTCATTTTTATATTGTTTTCGCCATAATCCAAATCAACCCATTCTGGCATTATATCGACTATTTTATCTCTTTTCTTTAAAAAAATTATATCTGATGTTACTCTTGTTCCTGCATTTTTTGTAAAAGTGTTATCTGGTAGTCTAATTGCACCTATAAGCTCTGCTCTTTGTGCTATATATTTTCTAAATTCATTGCTCTCTTTTTCTAGTGTACCTTTACTTGTAATAAATGCAATAACTCCTCCTGGTCTTACCTTATCAAGTGTCTTTGCAAAAAAGTAATCGTGAATAACAAAATTATTCTTATCATACCTTTTGTCTGCGACTTTATAATTTCCAAATGGTACATTTCCAATTGCTACATCAAAAAAGGAATCTGGTAAATCTGCATTTTCATAGCCTGTTATTTGAATATTTGATTTTTGATATAATTGTTTTGCAATTTTTCCTGATATTTCATCTAATTCAATTCCATACATTCTACAATCTTCAAGATTTTTTGGTAACATTCCTAAAAAATTTCCAGTACCACAGCTAGGCTCTAAAATATTAGCATCTTTTAATCCCATATTTTCTAAAGCATTGTATATTGCTTTTATTACATAAGGTGGCGTATAAAATGCTGTTAGTGTACTTTCTCTTGCTCTTTCATATTCCTTCTCATTTAATAATTCTTTTAGTTCTAAATATTCATTGTGCCAACTATTTTTGCTTTCGTCAAAAGCATCTGCAAGTCCACCCCACCCTACATATTTTGCTAAAATTTCTTGTTCTTCTGATGTTGCTAATCTGTTTTCTTTTTCAATATTTTTTAATGTTTTTATTGCTTCAATGTTATTGTGTAATCTCTCTGTTGGTGTTCCCACGCCTAAATATTCATCTGTAATCCTGTAATTGATTTTTTCGGTTTTTACTTCTTTTGATTCAATATTCTCTTGCTTAAAATTTCTTTCATTGTTTTTATATAAGTTTACAAATCTTGAATAACTTTCATCTCTGAATATAGGATAGCCACTTTTATATAAGTCATAGTCAGCTAATTCTATTTTGTCATACTCTTTGCTTATTGCTTCAATACGAAATCTTTTATTACCTTCTAAATATACAATTTGTCCTATTTTAAATTTTGGCTCATTCTCTTGTAATAATTCTTCTACTGCATTTATTGCATTTGTTTCTACTTGTTTTACAACTGCATTTTCTATTTCTTCTAATACAGCTCCTGACTCCAAAGCATCTATAAATTCTTGCTTAACTTCTCTTAAATTGTCTTTTGTAAGTTCTTTTATATCTGTAAATTCAGCAAGTCTTTTTCTTATATCTTCTATTGATTGCTTTTCATTATCTATTTCAGAATATTCTAATAATCCTCCATCAATTTCAGTGCCTACTTCATTGTATATTGCATAATAATAGCCCTCTTCATTTGTATGAAAATGAAAATAATTGCCATTACTTAATTTATAATTTTTTTCTATATTCTCTTGGTTTATTGTATTATCTTCTTTTTCTACTAAAAGATTTTCGTTAAATGGATTATCTTTTAACATTTGTTCAAATTGTTCTTTATCTATATCCTTTGATAATAATGGAAAACTTTTATCAACTATTGAAATATAATCATCTGCTATTTTAGTTATTTCATATTCATTTGCACCAAAATATACTGTTGTTCCTATGTCATATTTATAAATTTTTTCGATTTCTTCAGAAATTTCTTCAATATCTATTTTTTCTTCATCATCTTGTTCTATTACTTGCTCGTTATCTCTATTTAGCATCCATTTTTCATTTTCATAATCTTCTTTTAGCCATTTTTCATATTCGCTTTTTTCCTTTTCATTTAAAAATCTATTTTCCTTTATTAGTTCTCCAATTCTTTTTTCAACTTTATTCCAAGTTAATAATATTTCTGGTGCATTTTCTCCAAAACCTTTTGTTATTCTTATTCCTTTTGAGTCATACCAAACATCTAATTCTTCATTACCAGAAACACTGCCTCCACCTGTTCCATATTCATTTTTTAGAAATTTACTATTATCAGCTGAAGATAAACTTTCTTGAAATTTCCTATATATTCTATATTTGCCATTTACAAAATGGCTTCCATCTTGTAAAACTCTATCAATTATTTCTTGCGAAAAAGAAAAAGTAGGAGCATTTTCTGCTTCTACTTGTATTTCTATATTCTGCATTTGTTCTTCTTGTGGAATAACATTAGATAAGAAATTATTGGTTAATTGTATATTAGATCCTGCATCACTTGTTCTTCTGCTATCATTTTGTGATTGTTTTTCATTCCAACCCAAGTTAGAAAGTCGCTGTTCTTCATTTCTTCCGTTAAGTTGTCCCTCGCCTCTAGTTGTTCCATTATTGTTTCCATCATTTCTGTTGCTTGTTTCTGTATTTCTACTAGGTGCTTCGTTAGAGTATTGGTCATTAGATATATTTCGTAATCCTCCATTTTGTTGTTCTTCAAATAATCCAATCTCATTTGTGCGAATTTGCCCAAGTGTATTTTCTCCTGTTTTGGTATGCTCAAGTTTGGCATTAGATAATCTCCTACTTTGGTATATGTTAGATTCATAATTATCTCTCCTCTCATTTAATTTACTAACATTATATTCACTAATATTTTTGTTTTCAAATGTGCGATTTTTTATTTTTTCTTGATTTTGTAGTTTTGTTATTGTATTTCTTATTACAGTTATAGTTTCATCTGAAATTCTACTTACTGCATTACCTAAAACTATCTTTTGTTTATAGCTAGTTAGTTGTGATACAAACTCAAATCTATCATCTGTAATTAAATAGTCTTTATTCAAACCACATCTATTTAACGTCATATATGCTACACTGTCAACTATAAACTTTGACAAGTTTAGTTCTAATTCAAAATCGCTTATATTTTCTAAAGGTGTTCCTATACTTTTTTCTTTAAATGCTTCTATATAATCTTGAATATTATCTTGTACTACTTTATATGTTGTAGAAGCAATAGCATTTTCAATACTATTTGATAATTCTAAATCTCCAAAATTTGCTTGTAAATTCTCTATTATTTCTTGTTCGTATTTTGAATTATACTTCCATATAGGATAATCTTTTACTCCATATCTATTTGTATCTGTTACATCAAAAACAATTCTCATTCCGTATTGAGCATTATTTTCATCTAATAAGAAAATACCCTTTGCTCCACCATTTACCCATCTCTTGAAATACTTATTCCATTGTTCCATTTCTGCAACTGCTATTGCATCTGGTCTTTGAGCATAAATAAGAACTTGGTCTTTAAAATTATATTTAAAATTAGAACTAGCACAATCAAGAAATTTTTGCCAACTTTCTTTATCTTTTGTTACATTTTTCAATGTTTCAAAATATAAGCTGGTTATTTCCTTAAATTTTGCCATTGGATTTTCTCCTTTCTAGTTTTCATTGTTTTCCATTGTTTCTTCCTTTGTTCTTTGCGTTTTTAATTGTTCAAAATAATCTATTTCATTACTTTCATTTTCTTGTACTAATAATTGTTTCATTATTCCTGCAACTTCTATTGGATATAAAATCAATGAAGCCGTTTCGTCATAACCTTCTTTTTTTTTGAAAGCAAAAGAATGCTCAAATAGTTTTTCTTTTAATCTACTAGCTTTTTGTGCTATTTCTCCATCAGGATTTTTCTCATTTTCATCTAATACTTCTACTAATTTGTTAAATTCATTTTTGTTCAAATAAACTCTAATTAAATCATTTTTCATTTTCTTCATTTCCTTTCTTTTTTTCATTATTTGTTATTACATTTTCATTAAAAAATGCTAATATATTGCTTTTCTTACTTTTTATACATTTTCGTAAATATATTAAAAGTTCTCTTTCTTCTTTTGTCAGTTTCATAGCGAATTCATCTTCTATACTTAATTCAATTATTTCTTTATCTTCTTTCAATCCATAGTCACTTAATTTTTGTAGCAACTTTGTTTTTTGTTTTAATGTTTTTTCATCTGCCATATTCTACCTCCATATAAAGCAGAAAAAGGAGAGCTTTTTAAAACTCTCCTGTATTCTTATTATTTTCTATTATTCTTTTTCTTATTTTTCTTTTCTTTATATATTTTACTGCATATACAAGCAAGTCCTAATATAGCCAATAATAAGATTCCTGCAACAAATTTTATATTGCTATCATCTCCTGTTTTTGGAGTTTCTACTTCTATTAGCTTATTATAAAATGAAACTTCTGCTGTTTCTCCATTTACAACTTTTACTGTTTGTGGCTCTGTTTCTTCGTATGCTTCATCTCTAATTTCTTCTATTGTATATTCTCCAACTAAAACATCATCAATTAAAATTATGCCATCTTTATCAGTAGTAACGGTTTTTTCAAAGTTTTCTCCTGTTATACTAATTCCTGTAATTTTAAAAGTGAATCCTTCAACTTTACCATCTGAAGATGATTTTATTATTTTGATTTTGCCCTTTTCTTTGAAATTCTCAAATGTCATATTTGTTATTTCATCTTCTTTTAACTCTATTGTTTGTGGCTTGTCATTTAAAACATAGCCTTTATTTGTAATTTTCTCAACTACTGTATATTGGTCATCCATTCTTAATTCTTTTGTAGTTGCCTCTCCGTTTTCATCAGTTATAATAGTATCAACTAATTCATCTTTACTATTATAAATTTCAAATACTACATCTTTTAAAGGATAAGTTGTTTCTCCATCTGTTTTAATTATTCTTACTTTTCCCTTTTTTACTTGATTTTCTATTGTAATATTCTCTACAATATTTTCTTTGTATTCTGCAATATATTTTGTTAAGTCAATTTCTGTTATTTCTTCATTAAGTTTATAAAATTCACTTGTTTTAGTTTCTTTTAATGAATATCTATCATTTACAGCAAGTTCTTTTGTTATTGCAATACCTTTTTCATCAGTCTTAATTGTATCTACTAGTTCTCCTTTTGAATTATAAACTTCAAATTCTACATCTTTTAGTTTTATCTCGTGGTTTTCCTTATCTACTTTAATTACTTGAATTTTAGCCTTTTTTAGTTTATTTTCAAAAGTTATATTAGTTATCTGGTCTTCTTGTAATTCAACAACTTTTATTTCTTCATTAAGTTCATAAATATCTTGTGTTTCAATTTCTTTTAATGAATACTTTTGATTTATTCTCAATTCTTTTGAAATTGCTTCACCGTTTTTATCTGTTTTTAAAGTTTCTATTGTCTTTCCAGATTCATCTAATAATTCAAATATAACACCTTCAAGTTTTATTTCATTATTGTCTTTATCTACTTTTATTACTTTTACTTTACCTTTCTTTATTTGGTTTTCAATTGTTATATTTTCCACAATATTTTCTTTAAAATCATCTATATATTTTGTTAAGTCAATTTCTGTTATTTTTTCATTTAGCTTATAAAATTCATTTGTTTTTGTTTCTTTTAATGAATAGCTTTCATTTACAGGAAGCTCTTTTGTTGTTGCAATACCTTTTTCATTAGTCTTAATTGTATCTACTAATTCTCCTTTTGAATTATAAACTTCAAATTCTACATCTTTTAGCTTTATCTCGTGGTTTTCCTTATCTACCTTTATGACTTGAACTTTTGCTTTTTTCAATTCATTTTCAAAAGTTATTGTTCTTATTTCATCTTCTTTTAGTTTTATAGATGTTATTTCTTCTGTATTTAATTTATATTCTCTTAAAGTTTCTCTTTCTCTTACAGAATAAGTTTTAGATATAGGAAGTTTTTTAGTTGTAGCTTCGCCATTTTTATCTGTTTTTAAAGTTTGAACAATATTTCCGTCTTGATCTAGTACATCAAATATAACACCTTCAAGTTTTATTTCATTATTGTCCTTATCTACTTTAATTACTTTAATTTGTGCTTTTTTTACTTCATTCTCAATATGTTTTGTAATTACTTCATTTGCTTTTAATGTGACTTTTATAGGATTATCATTAAGTTTATACTCTTTTAATGTTTCAACCTCTTTCAATGTTAGGTTTTCAAAATCTCTAATTGGATATTCTTTTGTAGTTGCCTCTCCTTTTTCATTAGTAATAATTGTTTCTAGTACATTACCTTTATCATCAATAACTTGGAACTTAACTCCTTTTAGCTTTATTTCATTATTATCTTTATCAACTTTTACAACCTGAACTTTTCCTTGTTTTAGTTTATTTAAAATAGTAGTTTCTATTGTTTTATTCCATTCAACACTAACATCTGTATTTTCAGCTAGGTTATACCATTGATTTGTTGTTTTTTCAATCCACATATAATCTGCTTCTCTTAAATTTTTAACTAATATTTCTCCATTAACATCAGTATAAAATGTTCCAATTACTTTATTAAACTCTTTTGAATATAAATCAAATTCTACATTTCCTAATGCTATTCTTTGATTGTTTTCATCTACCTTATAAACTTTTAGATTTCCTTCTTTTCTTATGTCATAATATTCATATTCTTTTGTTGCATTATCTTCATTTGAATTATACTTAACAGTAGTTTCATTGGCATTTATCAAATAATGTGTAGGAGTTTCAATTTCTTTTACTGTGTATGTTTCGTAAATTGGTAATTCTTTTGATTTTCCATATCCATTTTTATCTGTAATAATTGTATCTACTGTCACACCTTTTGAATCTAATACTGCAAATTTAGCTTTTTCTAGTTTCATTTCTTTATAATCTCTATCATATTTGATTATAGCTATATGTCCCATTTTAGGCTGATTTTTTATAGTTTTATAAGTTGTTTCATCTTTTTTAATTGTTATACTATGTTTAGTATTATCTAGTCTATACCATTCATTTGCTTCAACTTCATATAGCTTATATGTTCCTGTCCTTAAATTAGTAAATTTTAGTTTTCCTTCTGCATTTGTTTTTCCACTTGCAATTACTCTATTAAGTTCATCGCTATATAATTCAAATTTTACACCTTCAATTTTCATTGTTTCATTTAGTTTATTAACTTTTAGAACTTCTAATTCTCCTTCATCGTGTTTATTTGTATAATCAATGGTTTGTATTTGATTATCTATTGATGTTGTAAATTTTACTGTTGTTTCCTTTGTGTTTATTGAGTAATTTGCTATTGCCTTTACTTCTTTTACTTTATATGTGTCTAAAATTGGTAATGCTTTTGACTTTGCATATCCATCTGAATTTGTTGTTAGTGTATCTACTTTTGTTCCTTTACTATTATAGATTTCAAAAACTGCTCCTTCAAGTTTAATCTCTGAATGGTCTTCATCAGTTTTATTTATTGCTATATATCCATATTTTTCATCATTTTCAATAGTCTTATAGGTTATATCGTCTTTCTTTATTGTAATACTGTGCTTTGTAGTATCTAACCTATACCACTCATTTGCTTCAACTTCATATAGCTTATATGTTCCTGTCCTTAAATTACTAAATTTTAATTTTCCATTGACATCAGTTTTACCACTTGCTACAACTCTTGATAATTCATCACTATATAATTCAAATTTTGCATCTTTTATTTTAATCGTATTATCTAATTTATCTACTTTTAAAATTTCAATTTCGCCCTCTGTATGTTTATTTGTTATCTCTAATTTTTGAGTGATTCCTGCATTTACTGTTACTGTTTTCTCTGTTGTATCAATATAATATGATTCATTTGAAATTGTTTCAGTTACTTTATATGTTCCGTGGAGTTATTTGTTCCAGTCTGGCATACCCATTAGCATCTGTTGTAATTGTTTTATCTAGTCCATTTCCTGTTAATCTAAATGTTGTATTTGCTATTCCTTTTCCTGTTGTTTCATCTGTTTTATATATTTCTAAATTACCTAAATTAACCCATTGCACTGAAATATTAGTTGTTCCACTTGGATCTACTACTATACTTCCACCACTTGCTAATCTTTGAAAGCTAGAATTATCAGTTGTAAAAATTAAAGATTGAAAAACTGCTTGATTAGTTATTGCAGATGAAGTCCAATTTCCTGTTATAGTTAAAGGTGCTTCAAAATGAATAATATCTCCTGCTGAAACTGTTACTGTACCTGTACCAGACCAACCTCTATTATCACACACAAGTGTTACGCCATCTTGTAGTTTAAAAGTTAGTTGAATTTTATCAGAGCCTGTTATTTCTGTTTGATTTGTTACTTGCTTATCTCCATCAATATGTGCTGTTAGATTTCTATTACTAAAATTTGTAGTAAATATTGGATCTGGTTGTGAGTCTAAAAATGCCTCAAAGTCTGCTAAATAACTTCTATTTGTTTCGTGAAAATATTTATTTAATTCCATTGTAGTTATTACTGTACCTTTTTTGTAATCTCCATCAAAACCATCCCATTGTCCTGCACCACTCCAACCATAATAAAGGATTTTTCTAACAGTTGCATCATTATAAACTTCACTTCCAAATTCTATTCCTGTATATGGAGTTGATTTATCGTGGTCAATACAAAATGCTTGTCTTCCATCTATTTCAAAATATCCTACTTTTGTTCCACTCCAAGTCACTCCTGAAGATGATAAATTTGTAACTGTTGCTGCATAAACCTTATTCAATAATGAAAAGACAGCAATCAGCGATAATATTATTATTAAAACTATACTTAATTTCTTTTTCATATTCTTTCTTTTCCTCCTCGCAAAAAAAGACAAGTCCTAATAACTTGCCTTTCTCAAAATTTATTTTATTTATTTCTAAAAGCCTAATGCTTTCATCTGTTCTTCTGTTAGCTGTCCCCATTCAGCATAACCACCATCATCAATATCAAATTTTGTACTTGTATCTAATTCTATTTCTACTGATTTTTGGGTTTCAGTTATAGAACTATCATTGTTCGTTTTTTCTTGAATAGGTATTGTTTTATTTGTTATTTGTATATTTTCTTTTGGTTGTATTTCTGTTTGTTTTACTTCTTTTTCCTGTTTTCTAGGAGCATTATTGTTTTGTATAGGTTTTTCTATTACTTTTTCATTTTCAGCAATGATTTCTTCTTGCTTTTCTATTTTTTCTTGTATTTCTATTTGCTCTGGTATTTCTATTTCTGTTTTTTCTTGTTCTATAATCTCTGTAATAGTATTTTGAGTTGTTTCATTTGTTACGATAATATCTTTTACTATGTTTTCTTCCTTTGTTGCTATATTTTCAATTTTTGAGCTTGTATTTTTATTGCCATAAACAAAATAACCTATACTCACAATTATTATTAAAGCAAATGCAATTATTATAAAAATCATTTTTCCTTTCATTTCACATCTCCTCCTTAACTATACTTTAAAACCGTTTTACATTTTTTGCAAATGTGCAAATTATATATTTATTATTTTTATATTTATAATATCTCTTTTCAGCTAGTATATAGCTAGTATAAAGGGGGTATTGTAAAGGGGGAAAATAAAATGTTAAACAATTTCATCTTGATAATTGTTGTTGCTTCATTCTTTCCCTTTTCTGCACATATTCGGCACACATATACAAATAATCTTCTTTTTGTTGTGTTGTTACATATTTACTTGGTATTACTTTTTCAAATCGTTCTTCATTAAGTTTTAGTTTTGGAATTTGATTTGCTTTTTCAATAGACATTATTTCATCTATTTTATCTGCTGTTAATGAATTTTCTTGGCTTCTCTTTTTCATATCTATTGCTTGTGCTAATGATGGAGTACAATCCAAGCATTTTATGCAATCCAATACAACTTCTTGTTCTTCTAATTTTAAGAAAGACAATTCAACTGCTGGTCTAAATGCAATTCTTTTTTCATCAACTAATTCTAATAGTTCTGGTATTAAATAAGTCAAGCGAATATATCTTTGCACATTACTTGCACTATCTCCAACTTCATTTGCTAAAACTTCTCTTGATTTTAACTTGTGTTCCATTGGGTCACAAGTTTCATTTATATCTTTTCCTTGATGTTTCATCGCTTCTAGTTTCATTTTATATGCAAATGCTCTTTCACTTGGCAATATTTCTTCTCTTTGCATATTACTATCTACCATAAGAATTGTTGCTTCATCATCAGTTAATTCTCTAACTATGGCTGGTATTTCTTTTTTTCCTGCGAGATTACAAGCGAATTTTCTTCTATGTCCTGAAATCATTTCATATCCTCTTTCGCCTTTTGGTCTAACAAGCACTGGCAATAAAATACCATTTTGTTTTACACTTTCAACCATTTCTTGCATTTTTTCATCATTCTTAATTTTAAATGGGTGATTTTTAAAGTCATCAATATCATCTATTGATAATACTACAACCATTTCTGCTTTTCCATCTTTTCCTGTGTTTAATTTAAAAATGTCATCGTAGCTTTTCAGTCCCATCTCTAATTTTGTGTCTTGCTTCAATTTCAATTACCTCCTTTGCTAAATTTTCATAAGCTATTGCTTGTTTTGATTTCTTATCATAATCAAAAATACTTTTTCCGTATATGCTTTCTTCTGCAACTTTTGTTCCTTTTGGAATAACTGTATTAAAAATTTTGATATGTTCTCCATAATTATCGTGTATGCTTTGTATAACATTCCTTGTTAAGTTGGTATTTCTATCTACAATATTCAGCAGTATTCCATCAATTTTAAGTTTAGGATTTATTCTAAACTTTATCTTGTTAATCGTTTCTAATAATTGTGTCATTCCCTTTACAGGGAGATATTGTGCTTGAACAGGAATTATTACGCTATTTGATGCAGTTAAAGCATTCATTGTTAGCATACCTAAACTTGGTCGGCAATCAATAATAATATAATCATAGTTATCTTTTACTTTACCTAGTAAATTATCTAAAACATACTCTCTGCTCATTACATTGACTAATGATAATTCAATAGATTCTAGTTCAATATTAGATGGTAAAATATCAAAGCCTTCTTTATGTTCTAATATTCCTAGTTGCTCTATATCTTCATTTCTTATCTCTTTATCTAGTGCATTTGCAAGTGTATTTTTTAATTCATCTTGTGTTTGCCAACCTGATGATGCTGTCAAATCTCCTTGTGGATCACAATCAATAAGCAATACTCTTTTTCCTTCTCTTACTAATCCTGCACCCAAATTAAGTGCAGTTGTAGTTTTACCTACTCCACCTTTTTGATTAGCAATTGCAATTACTTTACATTTTGACATTTTTCTTCACCTCCATTCTACAAAAAATTGCTACTTCAGTAATGAAATAGCGATGTAAAAAAAAAGAACTGATATATAAAACAGTTCTTTTAATATTATTTTTTATAATTTTTTATTATAAAATCATCTGCGATGTCCGTATATTCTCCATTTTTTAGTAGTCTATTTCTTTCTTCTAATACAATTTTTAATAATAAGTTAGATTCTTTCTGGGTAAGTTTTACCTTTTTAAATACTCTTCTTTTCATTGAAAGCATCTCCTTTCACTTATTTATTGTATTGTAGCAGATATGTTTAAAAATTGCAAATATGAAATTATCTTTCTTGTTGTTTTCTTAATTGCTGTAATTTTTTAAACTTATAATATATTTTCTTTGCTATATTCTCATTATATTCTTTATCTACCTTTATTGCTTTCTGTTCTATAAGTTTTTGTGGCAATACAAATTTTCCAGTGTCCATAAATCTATATCTACCTTCTCTATCTTTTCCCATATACATTACTGTTATAGGTATAGTTTCTTCATTTATTAGTGGAATATACACTGTGCAAAATTGTCCTTTTTTCATATTATTTAAAAATTCTATGCTTTCAGATGTGTTCATTATTCTACACCTCCATTTCTTGCTTTTGCTCTGCATTTGTAAACATTGGCTTTATTCTTACAACTATGACAGCAATAATTTGCTTTTATATTATTTGCAAAGAAAGCTTTATTACAATACTTGCATATTTTCAATGTTCTTACAGGCTTTGAAATTTGAAGTGTAAAATATAGGTCTATCGCTTGTTTCAAACTTATAACCTTTACTGTCACATCATTCTCGATGTTGAATACAAAGTTTATCTCTGTATTCCTATCTGTTAGAATTGCAGGAACTCTTATTCTATCGCTTTTTTTATCAATATTATATAAGAATTCATATAGCTTTCCTGCATATAATCGTATTAGTTCAAATGATTCTACATATTCCTTTGAAAATATTGTCATTCCTCTTACATCAAACTTTGAATTTGGTTTTGTATCTTCTAGTATTTGTTCTAATATAAGTCCAAACATTCCATATTTGTCTGCATAATCTAATATCTCTCTGTCATTTATTTTCTCTTTAAAATACACTTTCTTACCAATATTTAATATATCCAGCATTTCATTGTCTATATATTTTACTAGGTCAATTTTTTCTTTCCTTGCTCCCTTTACAGGTTTTATAAATTTTTCATTATCAATAATCTTTATTCCGTACTTGCTATAAGCACAGCATTTATCATCTGTTACAAATTTTACATTTACATTCATTTTCATTTCCTCCTTTTAAATTTTGGCATAAAAATATAGCGAACTAATTATTTCTAATCAATTCGCTCTGTTCTATGTAATACATCTCTGTATTTTTATTATTCTGCCTTTTTTATTTACTGTAATGCTTATCTCCCCATTTTCATCTGTTCTGTATATTCTTGTTCCATTCTCTTTTAGCCTTTGTATTACTTCATTGCTTGGATGTCCAAAATTATTATTTTTTCCAACTCCTATCAAAGCAACTTTAGGATTTATTGCTTTTAAAAATTCTCCAGTAGTAGAAGTTTTAGAGCCGTGATGTGCTACTTTTAATACATCTGCTTTTAAGTTTATATTTTTTCTTAATATAAGTTCTTCAGCTTCCATTTCAATGTCTCCTGTTAATAGCATTGAAAAAGAATTATATTCTACCTTACACACTATTGAATTATTATTCATTGGATTATTTATCATTAGTTTGTTTTCTGGGTGTATAATTGATATTTTTATACCACCAATTTTTAATACATCACCTTCTTTCACATAAATTAGTTTTATCTTTTTTTCTTTTGCAATAGATAAAATATGCCTATAAATATCATTTTCTTCAAGTTGTCTAGTTAGTATAATGCTTGATACATCTATCTTTCCTAATATTTGGGCAACTCCTGTTGCGTGGTCTGAGTCAAAATGTGATATTACAATATAATCTAGCTTGGTTATTCCTTTATTTAGCAGATATGGTATTAACGTTTGCCTTCCAACGTCAAAGTTTTCGCTATCTCTTGTTCCTCCTCCATCTACTAATATTCTTTTTCCTTTTGGAGTTGAAATAAGCATAGAGTCGCCTTGCCCAACATCTATAAATGATATTGTAAATTCTTTTGGAATTACCTTTACAATTAAGTTTGAAATAATTACTATTATTATGAATATTATAAATATTTTTTTGCTTATTTTCTTTACTGATATTATGTTTCTTTTTGCTAAAATGATGTAAATTAAAAATAAATAGTAAATAAGTATTACATATATTTTTGGTGTTGGGAAATACACTTTAGAAAATGGTAATTTGGCACATAAATGTGCTGTTTGCGCTAATATGTTTAAAAGTATTTGCGTTAGAAAAAACATTACTTTAGCCAATGGCATAAATATATATGAAGCAAAAACTGACATAAAGCCGAGTATTATTATAATTCCTATTATTGATGATATTAATAAATTTGAAATAATAAATGTAAATGACATTGTATTGTATTGATATAAAATTATTGGAAATATAACTAAATTTGCACTTACTGTGAGGCGTATAATATCAAGTATTTTCTCTTTTATCTTTTGAATTAGTTTTTGAAATTTGTTCTCTTTTGCTTTTTCTTTTTTACTCTTTTTACATTTTTTTAAAATAGGATATATTAACACTATTCCAAGGGTTCCGCCATACGAAAGTTGCAAGCCAATATCTAAAATTGAATATGGATTTATGATTAAAATAATTAAAATTGATATGCTAATGCTTGCTAATACATTTGCCATTTTGTGAAGCAGGCTTGCTAAAATAGCATACACGCTCATAAAGCATGCTCTTTCTACAGATGCTGTTTTTCCTGTAAGAATAATGAAAAATAGTAGAATTACAATTGTTATCATTTTTGACATTTTTTTGCTAAATTTCATTTTGCTTATAAGAAATGTTATTCCTAACATTACATATGATACATGCATTCCTGAAATTGCTAAAATATGTGATAAGCTACTGTTTCTAAAGTCTTCTTGTATTTCTTTTGGTAAATTGCTTTTATCTCCTATTAGCATTCCTGAAAGCAGCCCTGATGTTGCATCAGTTATGTTTTGCTCTATTTTTCCTTTCATAGAATTTCTAACTTTATTTGCTAGTAATTCAATTATATTTGTGTTATTTTTATTTACAACTTTCACATCTTTTTTATCTACTGTTACAATTCCATATATTTTCTTAGTTTTTAAATATTGTTTATAGTTAAAACCGCCTTCATTTCTAGCAGTACTTGCTTCTTCAAAATTTCCTTTTACTATAATTTTATCGCCATAGCTCAAATTTTCTTTTTCTTTTTTTACATTTAATTGTAAATTTGTATTTTGGTATTTTTTATTTTCATCTATTTTTTCTACTTTTAAAGTATATTGATTTTTGTACTCTTTATCTATTGGGTTTGAAATAACCGTTCCTACTATTTCAAGGTTTTCGCCTATATTTTTATATTTTTCACTAAAAGATTTTTCTAATAAGGTAATTTGCAAGTTTGATATAACAAGGCTTATTAAAAACCATATAAAATACTTCTTTATTTTCTTTTTTCTACTTAAATATATGCCTATAAAAATTACTGGTACAACAAAAAAGGCTATACTTATTTTAAAGTATAACCCCCATATTATTCCAAATATCCATGCAATAGTTATGCAAAATAATTCCATACGCACTCCTCTTGTATTTTTATTTGCCCCTATTTTAAATTAATCTTCTTGCTGTTTCATATCTAGTGTTGTAGCTTCCTGATAATAATGTAGAAATTTTAACGCAATATCCCGTCCCTGAAGATGCGTGAATGAATTCTCCATTTCCTATATATATTCCACAATGGCCTATTCCGTCCATTGTTTCATAGTCTTTAAAAAATACTAAATCTCCTGGTTGTAAATTTTCCTTTGACACATATGTACCATTGCTAGCTTGTGCCCTTGCTGAATGGCTTAAAGATATTCCAAAGTTTTTATATACATACATTGTAAAACCTGAACAATCAAAGGTAGATGGCCCTGACGCTCCATATACGTATTTACAACCTAAAAATTGTTTTGCATATTCTGCAATTTGCTCTCCTTTTGAAGTTACTTCACTTTGAGCATTTGCTACTTCTTCGTTTGAAGCCTCTTCTTCTGCTGTTCTTTCTTCTGCACCTCTTGCGGTTGTTTCTGTTTTACTTGCTGATAATAGTCTTTTGGCAATGTAGCCTTGTGTTCCATTTGCTAAACTTACTTTGTACCAATCGCCTGACTCTGCTATAACTGTTACTTGATTGTTTAATATTAGTGTATCTACGGCTTCATATGTTGTTGCAGGTCCTTTTCTAACATAAATTGATGCTGAATTTACATACATTACTTTACTTGCTATTTCTTGTTCTTGTGGCTCATTATTGTTTGTAGTTTCTTCGTTATTAGCTTTTCCGCTGCCAGCTGTATTTTCTGCATTTGCCTCTTGTATATTTATTGCAGCTGTTCTAATCCACGCACCTATTTCATCTGTTTGAATATATGCCCATCCTTCAACTTCATCTAATACAGTTACTTTTGCATCCTTTTTTAAATTTTCTATTTTACTTGAATTTATTAAAGGTAAAATATACGCATTAGCTTCTGTTTTTAAAGTTTGTTCTCCTATTATGCTGGTTTTAGAATTTTCTTCTTTTGCCGCATTGTTATAAGCTTCATTAACGTCTTCTACCGTTTCGTTTAAACTTGTATTTGTTTCTTCTACAGTTGAATTGGTAATTTCATTTTGAACTGTATTTTCGCTACTTGTAGCATTTTCGCTTTTTGGTTCTTCTGATTTAGTTTCTGTAGCTTCATCAATTTTTATATAGTCTTTGTGAACAAAACCTGTTATTTTATTAACTTTTACTTTATACCAATCTCCAGATTGTTCTATAATTTCAAGTTTTTCTCCTTGATTTAACAATTCTAAAACTGTTGAAGATGTAGATGCTTCTTTTCTTAATTTTAGTGTATCTGTATTTACTATTGCTGTAGTTCCAATAGATTTTGTAGTACACATTAAACTAATTAATAATACTATTGCTCCTGTTACTACTTCTTTTTTATACTTCATTTTATTTCTTCCTCCTAATTTCGTAAAAGAAATTGTGGTTATAGTATATATTCAAAAAGTAAAAAAGTCAATAGAAAAATCTGCAGCAAAAAATGTCAATCATTTTTGAAAATGTCTTAAAAATTTTTATTTATTAGCACTAAATTTTTATAGTTTAGTGCTAATATTTTTATGCGACATTTTCTATGCGATGTTTTTGCGTTTTTATAAATTCTTCAAATGATTTTCCTTTCCATGGATGTATCATTCTTGGAATATACACTTTTCTTTCTTTTGTTTCTTCTACTTCATCAAAGTTTACAGATTTTGCTTGTACTTCTGGTATTTCTTCTAAAGCAAATATTGATTCATCTACTGTTGCAAATAAACATCCATCTAATGCTTTTATTACTATACACTTTGTACCTTTATTGAAATAGATAGGCTTTCCAGATTTATTTATAAGTCTATAGTAGTGTTTATTATATTTTATTGAATGTC
>USFC01000001.1 GCA_900553865.1 uncultured Clostridium sp. | reverse complement strand
AGCCTTTACAGATGAAAGTAGTATAAAATTTGCAAATGGTGGATGGGATAAAGAACTAACAGGAATATGGGTAGCAAAATTTGCAGCTGGTTATGCAAGTGGAAATAATACAGCAGAAGTAAAATCTAGTAGTGTAAATTATTCGCAATCTAAAGTATGGACTTATAGAACTGAAAGAGGAACAGATAAAGACGACAGCGAAGATGCAAGAAACTGGTTAGACGGAATATATGGCGAGACAACAACAAGCATAAAATACCCAACTTTTCAAGGTGTAACATATGCCATGAATTATATAAATCACAATGACTCATTTAATATAGCAAAAGTATTAAATGAAAATGGAAATATTTATGGATTGTCTACATCAGATTCAGATAGCCATTTAATGAAAAATAGTGAATGGGGAGCTTGTAGTTACCTAAGTTTAAGCAAATATGGGTTATATAATGTAGATATAAAAATAAATAGTGTAAATTTAAACAGTGGAAATAGAAAGAGAACCGAAACTGCAGGAAAAAGCGGAGTTGATAGCGTATATGCTGTAACAGGGTGCAGTGTAGGTGGAACAACAACAATAGAAAAATTAAATGCCTTAACAGCAAATAAAGCAGATAGCAAAGGTGGAGCTTACGTATGGAACCAAAAAAATGGCCAAGCCTCAAGTACCACTGGAACTATATATGGAGTATATGATATGTCTGGAACAGTATGGGAGAGAACAGCAGCATATGTAGCAAATGGAAATGGAAGTTTAAAAAATAATGGAGCATCAATATCATATAATGGAAATACTTTAAAAACGGAAAGCACAAAATACACAACAGTATATCCATTTAATGAAAAAGATTCAGAAGGAAATAAAGTAACAGATATAGATATAGCAAGTAGGCAAAACTTTGTAGCAAACTCAAAAATATATGGAGATGCAGTAAGAGAAACAAATAGTGGAAAGGCAGGAACGTCAGAAGATGGATGGAGCTACAGCTCATGGACAAACGACAACTCTTATTTTCCAGCCTTGAGCTATCCGTTTTTCTATCATGGGGGTAGCTTATGGGATGATTTTTCTGCTGGTATGTGTGCATTTTACCGTAGCAATGGCGGTGGCTACGGTAGTTTTGGCTTCCGTGCTGTATTAATAAATAAATAAAATTGTAAAAATATGTCATTTTATGTCGATGTTTTCTTAAGACAAAATTTAAACATTATGTTTACAATAAGCACGAAATGTGATATAATAAGAAACTTTAGACAATCCTAACGAGAAGGGGTATTGAAAAAGGTAATGGAAAAAATGAAGAAATAAAGGAAGCAATGGAAGATTTAGAAAGACTAAGTAAAATAAAAAAATTAAGAAGAATAGCGGAACTAAAAGAAAAAGCAATAAGAGATGAAGAAAATGGATTAAGACATGCAAAAGAAGAAATAGAAAAGATAGAAAAGTAGAATAGAATTCAAATTTCAATTGAAAGATAATGAAAATAAAATAAAAAATGATGTAAAAAAATCTTTAAGTACACAACTTAAAGATTTTTTGATGACCAAATTATATCAATAAAATATTGAGAAATCAATAAAAAGTAAAAAAATAGGTAAAATATTTTGAAAGTAAAATTGGGTAAAAAATATTTTATAATAATTATCTCCAATATACCAAATTACTTGATGTTCTAAGCATTTTCAGAGTAGATATCTAGCAGTTAGTTTTTCTTTAAGTTGTGTACTTAAAGAAAACAAAAGAAGGGAATAAAAATGGTGAGAGAAAAGAAAAGGATAAAAATAAAAAAGAATGATGGTATAACACTAGTAGCTTTAGTGGTTAGTATTATTGTTTTAATTTTGCTTGCAGGAGCAAGTATAAATTTAGTAATAGGAAACAATGGAATAATGCAAAAAGCTGCAAAGGGCAAAGAAGACTATGCAGGAGCAGCTATAAATGAGCAAATGAGTTTAAATAAAATAGAAGACTATATAGGAAATGAAAGTTCAGAATTAGTATCAATAGAAGAGGCAAAACAAAAAGGAATATTAAATGAAAAAACATCAGTAATAGATACAAATGGAAATATAATAAGAGTGCCACAAGGCTTCAAAATAGCAAAGGACAGTGGAGCAAATGTAACTGAAGGCATAGTAATAGAAGATAATGATATAATTGAAGGAGTAGGAAATAATAGAGGGAATCAATATGTGTGGATTCCAGTTGGAAATGGAATAAAAAAGAGCGACGGAACAACAGTAAATATAACGCTTGGAAGATATACATTTAATTCAAATGGTACACCAGAGTTAAAGCAAGATGCAGCAAATTATGAACAAGAAGTTAAAATAAATTCATATTATAAAGAATTATCAATGGCAAGGATAGGAACTGTTGATTCTAATAATCATTTAAATGATACAAATACAACAGCATTAGACTTAGAAGAATTTATAGAAAGTGCAAAAGTAAATGGAGGTTACTATATAGCGCGATATGAAGCAAGCTGGGGTATAGATAAAAAGGCAAATTCAAAAATTTCAAATAGTTATGCAATAGATTCAAAAATCGAGAAAGAAGGACAATTATGGAATCGTATAACTCAAATAGATGCAGCAACAGCAAGTAGAAATTTATATAGCACAGTAAAATCAGATTTAACAAACAGTTATGCTTGGGATACAGCAATAGTTTACATTCAAAATTTTTCAGGAGATGCAGATTACTCAAGGCAAACTTCATTAAATACGAGTTTAGCAAATACAGGAACAAACAATGATGAAAGATGTAAAATAAATGACATGTCATCAAATTTAAGAGAATGGAATACAGAATTTTCTACTATTGTTTCAGATAGTTTTGCTTTTGTATGTGGAGCTAGAGGAGGAGAGTATTCGAATAGTACCTACTATGTGGGAGACAGAGGAAGCGCTAGAGCGATGGTTTCTGGAAAGAATATTTCATTTAGAACTATAGTTTATATGTAATTCAATACATTAGATGTATTAATTTTGTGGGCAACTAAAATAAAAGAAAAGTTAGTAGATGTATAAATGTTTAATAAAAAGTATTGTTAAAATCGGACAAATTTAGTATAATAAAAAAGGACAAACCTTACAATAAAGAGAATATGAGAGTGTCAGAAGAGAAAATGAGGTGCTAATGAAAGAAAGAATGGAAAATGCTTATACAGAAACAATGTTTTTATTAAAAAAATACAACATAACAGCAAATAAAAGCTTAGGTCAAAATTTTTTAATTGATGATGATGTAATAAATAAAACAGTAGCTTCAGCAGAAATAACAAAAGAGGACTTAGTTATAGAAATAGGTCCGGGGTTAGGAACCTTAACAAGTAGATTGTTAGAAAAGGCAAAAAAAGTAATAGCAATAGAGCTTGATAAAAAAATGATAAAAATTTTGCAAGAGCGTTTTAGTCTATATTCAAATTTTGAACTTATAAATGAAGACGTTTTAAAAGTCAATTTAAAAGAATTAATAAAAAAAGAAAAAGAAGAAAATAAAATAAAAGATGTAAAAATAGTTGCAAATCTTCCATATTATATTACAACTCCAATTATAATGAAATTATTAGAAGACAAATTGGATATAAAAAGCATAACAGTAATGGTTCAAAAGGAAGTAGCACAAAGGCTGGCTGCAAAACCTGGTGAAAAATTAGCAGGAGCAATTACATATAGTGTTCAATATTATTGCGAAACAAAGCTAATAGTTGAGGTTTCAAATCAAAGTTTCATACCAGCGCCAGAGGTAGACTCAGAAGTAATAAACTTGAAAATAAGAAATACATCTCCTGTAAAAATAGAAGATGAGAAAATATTTTTTAAATTGATAAAAGCTTCATTTATGCAAAGAAGAAAAACTTTTCTAAATGGAGTTTCAAATAGTGGATTAATAGAAAAAGAAGAATTGAAAGAAATTTTAAATGAAATGAACATAAGCGAAAATGTAAGAGGAGAGAATTTAACATTAGAGCAATTTGCGCAAATTTCAAATAAAATTGGAAATATGTAGCAAAGTATCTTGATAAATATATCAAATCTATTACATTTTATTTGAAAATATTGCATAAAAATATAACTATGATATAATAAAGTTAGGAAATTAAGTTAGGAGATAATACATGAATCAAATTTTGGTAACAGAAAAATTATATGTAACACCAGAATTGCGTAGAAAAAAGAAATTGTTTAAATTTCAATTCTTTTTATGCGTTTTTTTAGCATGTTTATTATTTTCATACTATATATATGCAGAATACGATAGAGGCAAAAGTGAAGAAGTATCACAAGAAATATTGGTAGGAATGACAAGAAAAAAAGAAAAAGATAATACTATTAAGCAAAGTGACAATATTATAATTGTTACATTAGATGATACAGATGGTAATTCAGCTATAAGCATTCCAGCACTGCCAGTAGAAGAACCTTCAGCATCAGAAGTTTATACAACAAATAATGGTGCAGAATATACAGTAGAGGCAACAATTAGAATTGCACGTTTAGGTATAGAATATCCAGTAATAAGCCAGACTTCAGAAGAATTATTAAAAATTTCTATAAACAAATATTGGGGTCCAGCTCCAAATGAGGTAGGAAACTATTGTGTAGTAGGGCATAACTATAAAAGTAAAAAAATGTTTGGACGTTTATCAGAAGCAGTCAGCGGAGATATAGTAGAATTAGAAGATTTAAATGGAAAAACAGTAAAATATTCAGTATATGACAAATATGTAGTAGAGCCAGAAGATACATCATGTACCAGCCAATTAACAAATGGAAGAAGAGAAGTAACACTTATAACATGTACAAATTATGGAACACAAAGATTAGTAGTAAAAGCAAGAGAAGTTAAGTAGTAGCAATTAGGGACAGTCCCCAATTGCTACTTTTTCCCAATTTGGGACACCTTATAATAAAAAATAAATAAAAAAGCAATACTTTTAAAAAAATTTTAAAAAAAGTATTGCTTTTTTATTATTCTTATATTAAAATTTAATAAAAGTGGAGCAAAGTGGTGCGAAGTGGAACGAAAAACACAGGAGGTGATTCAAAGTGTTGATTGGCGAATACGAGCATTCTCTAGATGTTAAAGGCAGATTAATTATGCCGGCTAAGTTAAGAGAAGACATGGGAGAAAAATTCATCATAACCAAAGGGTTAGATGGATGCTTATTCGGATTTTCACAAAATGAATGGTCAAACTTTGAAGAAAAATTAAAAACTTTGCCACTTACTAACAAAAATGCCAGAGATTTTGTAAGATTTTTCTTATCTGGCGCAATAGAATGTGAAATAGACAAACAAGGAAGATTCCTAATTGCAAGCAATTTAAGAGAATATGCAAACATGGAAAAAGATGTTGTAATTATCGGGGTTGGGACAAGACTTGAAATATGGAACAAAGATAAATGGAAAGAATACAATAGCGAAGAAAATATTTCAGCAGACGAAATTGCAGAAAATATGACAATGCTTGGTATATAACTTTTTATAAGTTTATATAAATACAAAAGATAAAATAAGAAAACACAAAAGATAAAGTAATTTAACTTTTACAAAAGAAAAGAAAGTAAGTTACAAAAGATAAAAGTTTAAAACAAAAGAGGAGTTTAAAAATAACGAAAGAACTACATTTTAAGCTTCAAAAGAAAAAAACTAAAAAATGCTCACAAAAGTAAAAATATAGATTTACATTCGAAAAAGTAAGAGAACACTAAAGAAAATTAAAAAAGTAGCATTAAACAGTTGGTATTTTTTAAATACCAACTGTTGGTGCTAATAAAAAATATATAGGAGTTTGAAAGTGGAATTTAAACATAAAAGTGTATTACTACAAGAATGCATCCAAGGGCTAAATATAAAAGAAAATGGAATATATGTAGATGGAACTTTAGGCGGAGCAGGTCACAGTAGTGAAATATTAAAAAGATTATCTTCTAAAGGAAAATTAATAGGAATAGACAGAGATGAAGAAGCGCTTGAGGCTGCAAGGCAAAGACTTAAAAAATACAAAAATGTAGTATATTTACACGGAAATCATGACGATATAAAAGAATTGCTAAAAAGCATACAAATAGATAAAGTAGACGGAATATTGTTAGATTTAGGAGTATCTTCATATCAACTAGATGAAAGAGCAAGAGGATTTAGTTACATGGGAGAAGCTACGCTAGATATGAGAATGGACAAAGCTCAAGAGCTAACAGCAAAAGATGTTGTAAACAATTATACAGAAGAAAAACTTGGCCAAATTATAGAAGAATATGGTGAGGAAAGATTTGCAAAAAATATTGCAAGAAATATTGTAAAAGAAAGACAAACTTTGCCAATTGAAACAACTATGCAATTAGTAGATATTATAAGAAAATCAATACCTATTTCAAAACAAAAAGATGGACATCCAGCAAAAAGAACATTTCAAGCTATCAGAATAGAAGTAAATAATGAAATAGAACCACTAAAAGAAACTATAAAAAATTGTATAGAATGTCTAAAACCAGAAGGTAGGCTATGTGTAATTACCTTCCATTCACTAGAAGATAGAGCAGTAAAGCAAGCATATTTGGATGCAGAAGGAAAATGTACATGTCCAAAAGATTTACCATATTGCGTATGTGGATATCATTCAGAAGGAAAAATAATAAATAAAAAACCAATAATAGCATCAAAAGAAGAACAAGAAGAAAATTCGAGATCTAAAAGTGCAAAATTAAGAATTTTTGAAAAAGCACAATAGAAAAAACACAAAGGAAAGAGGTGAGCTAATCCAAATGGCATATCCTAAATATCAAGGGTATCAATATGAAACTAGCCCTAGGAAATTGCAACCAGAGTATGAACCTAAAAAAAATCCATATAAACAGAAAAAATCTTCTACAAAAAGTATGAAGACAGAAAAAAATGCGCCAAAGAAAAAAATGAAGCCAAAAGTAAAGTTGGTTTTATATATATTTGCAGCATTTGCTGTTTTATTTGCCATGGGATACCAAAACTCACTTATAACAGAGAGCTGTAACAAAAAGGAAAAGCTAAAAAAAGAAGTAAGTGCTATTGAAAAAGAAAATGAACAATTGAAAGTAAATATAGAAAAAACTTTAAATTTGAATAATGTTGAGCAATCTGCAAAAGAAATGTTGGGAATGCAAAAAATATCAAATAGTCAAAAAGTATATGTAAATTTACCAAAGAAAGACTATATAGAATCAGCAAAAGAAGAAGTAGTAATAAAAGAAGATACAAACTTTTTCCAAAGTATTATAAATACAATTAAAAATTTATTTGAATAAAAATAGGAGTAAAAATATAAAATTATTTTACTTCTATTTTTTTAACTGTTTTTTTGCTCCGTCCCCAAAAACAGGTCATGAGAATTGTTCTTTTATCATATTCTTAATATAAGAAATAAAATTAAGAATGTGAGGGAGAAATTTGAAAGAAAGAAAAAAGAAAACACCACAGCAAAAGCTAAAATTGAAAATGGAAAAAGAAATAAAAAAGCAAATAAATGATAAAGAAATAAAAAAGTTAAAAAGAAAAAAGCCAATAAATTTTAAAAAATTAAATAAAAAAAATAAGAGAACTGCAGAGCCAATAGGCACATTATCTAAAAAGAAAAGAATGAAAAGCGAAATGATAATTGCAATATTAATACTTTTATTGTTGCTAACAAGAATAGGTTATATACAATTTATAAAAGGCGAAGAATTGCAAGCCATGGCGTATATGCAACAAACTTTAGATAGAAATATTAACCCTAAAAGAGGTACTATTTATGATGCAACCGGGAAGACTATTTTAGCAGTTAGTTCAACTGTGGAAACAATAACAGTTACGCCAACTACTATAAAGAAAGAAGATAGAGAAAAAATAGCAACTGCGCTATCAAATATATTTTCATTAAATTATGAAAATATACTAAAAAAGGTTAGTAAAAGAAGTTCTATAGAAACAATAATAAAAAAGGTAGACAAAGAAAAAGCAGATGAATTAAGAGTGTGGATGCAAAATAATAATATTACAACAGGAATTAATATAGATGAAGACACAAAAAGATATTATCCTTTTAATAATTTAGCTTCTCAAGTTATAGGATTTTGTGGTAGCGACAATCAAGGGCTAGATGGAATAGAAGCATTATATGATAAAATTTTAAAAGGTAGTACAGGCAAAATTACAAAGCTAAGGGATGCAAGAGGTGGGGATATTGACGATACTTCAGAAGAATATGTAAAAGCTGTAAATGGAGATGATTTGGTATTAACTATAGATAGTACAATACAAGGAATTGCAGAAAAATATTTAAAAGAGGCCTGTATAGACAATAAGTGCACAGACGGTGGAAATATAATAGTAATGAATCCAAAAAATGGAGATATATTGGCTTTAGCAGGATATCCAAATTATAATTTAAATGAGCCATATTCTCCAAACACAGATGAATTAAAAAGTGTATGGGATACTCTTTCACAAGAAGATAAAACCAAAAACATGCAAGCAATGTGGAGAAATAAAGCTGTTTCAGATACGTATGAGCCGGGTTCAACTTTCAAATTAGTAACAGCTTCAGCATCTTTAGAAGAGAAAATAGCTCAAGTAGATAAGGCAGGGGAATTTTGTTGTACAGGAGGGATTGAGGTCGCAGGTGTAAGAATGAAATGTTGGAGATATTATAGACCACATGGAAGTGAAAGTTTAAGACAGGCATTAATGAACTCATGCAATCCAGTATTTATAGGATTGGGACAAAAATTAGGAGTGCACACATATTATAGCTATTTAGAAAAGTTTGGATTTTTAAGAAAGACAGGAATAGATTTACCAGGGGAAGCAGGAAGTATATTTTTAAAAGAAGAAAAGGTTGGACCAGTAGAACTGGGAACAATAGCATTTGGGCAACGTTTTGAGGTAACACCTATTCAAATGGTAACAATGGTTTCAACTATTGCAAATGGTGGAACATATATACAGCCAAGAGTAGTAAAAGCAACTATAGATGGAAAAACAGGGGAAAGAAAAGAGGTGGAAGTAATAAAAAAGGATAGAGTAATTTCAGAAGAAACAGCTCAAAATGTACTTAGCATGATGGAAAGCGTTGTAGCAGACGGAACAGGTAGAAACTCACAAGTTAAAGGTTATAGAATAGGAGGAAAAACAGGAACTTCAGAAGATGGTGTAAATACAGGCAAATATGTAACATCATTCATAGGCGTGGCACCAATATCAGACCCAAGTGTAGCTGTGTTAATAACTTTGTATAATCCAACAGGAGAAGGAGGTCACCAAGGAGGTGGAGTCGCAGCACCAATAGGTTCACAAATATTTGGAGAGGTATTACCATATTTAGAAGTAATAAAGGACAACGAGGAAGCAGAACAAGTAAAAAATGATGTCCAAGTGCCTAATATAGAAGGAAAAAGTATAAAAGAAGCGGAAAGTATACTAAAAGAAAATAATTTGAAATTAGTTATAAATAATGAACAAGAAGGTATAGATAAAGAAAATACTATAATAAAAGAGCAAACACCAAAAGCAGGAGTAAAAGTTAAAGAAGAGGCAAATATTTACGTAGAGTTGACAAATTAATTAAAAATATCTTAAAAATCCCTTAATTTTTAGTAATGATTATTTTTTTTAATAATATAATTTACAAATAAGAACTTTAGTTATATAATTATGTTGGTTTTTAATAATTATAAAAAATCAACTTATAAATACATAAAATATGGGAGGTATCCTATGAAATTAAAAGAGATATTAGTAGGAATAGAAGGATTAAAAGTAAAGGGAGATTTAGATTTAGAAATAACAAATTTGGATAAAGATTCAAGAAATATAAAAGAAAATGGCTTATTTGTAGCAATAAAAGGTTTCGACACAGATGGACATGAATATGTAGATACAGCAATAAACAGCGGTGCAAAAGCAGTAATATTAGAAGAAGGAGTAACTGCAGAATTTGTTAAAAAAATTCCAGAAGGAATTACAGTTGTTATCGCAAAAGATACAAGATATGCTTTAGCAATATGCTCATGTAATTTCTACCAAAATCCATCTAGAAAATTCAAATTAATAGGAGTTACAGGAACAAAAGGAAAAACAACAACAACTTTTATGATTAAAAAAGTGTTAGAAAAAGCAGGAAAAAAAGTAGGATTAATTGGAACAATAGCTATATATATAGGTGATAAAAAACTAGAAGACAGTGATAGAACAACACCAGAAAGTAATAAATTGCAAGCTATATTTGCAAAAATGGTAGAAGAAAATGTAGATGTAGTTGTTATGGAAGTATCTTCACAAAGCTTAAAATTACACAGAGTAGCAGGATGTGATTTTGATATAGGAGTATTCACAAACTTTTCAGAAGACCATATTAGTCCAAAAGAACATCCAAACATGGAAGATTACTTTAGCTCAAAAGTACAATTATTTAAAATGTGTAAAACAGGTTTTATAAATGCGGATGATTTTTATGTTGCAAAATTACCAAAACTTGTGCCAGAGTGTAATATAACAACATATGGAATAGACAATTATTGCAATGTTTTAGCAAAAGACATTACAATTACAAATTCATATGTAGATTTTAAAGTAAAAATAGGAACAAGAAATGAAAGAGTAAAAACTTGTATTCCAGGTAGATTTAGTGTGTACAATTCACTAGCAGCAATTTGTGTTTCTGAAAAATTAGGAGCAAATGCAGAGCAAATAAAAGAAGCACTAGAAGAAGTTAGAGTTCCGGGAAGGTCAGAACTTGTAAACAATAAAAGAGATTTAACAATAATGATAGATTATGCACACTCACCAGAAAGCTTGGAAAATATACTAAATGCAGTTAAATCATATACTAGAGGAAGGGTAATATCAGTATTTGGCTGCGGAGGAGATAGAGATACAGCAAAAAGGCCAATAATGGGTGAAATTTCAGGAAGAATTGCAGACTTTACGATTATAACCTCAGACAATCCACGTACAGAAGACCCAGAAAAAATAGTAAGTCAAATTGAAGAAGGAATAAAGAAAACAAAAGGAAAATATACTGTAATAGTAGATAGAGTTGAAGCAATAAAAGCAGCAATTAATATGGCAGATAAAAAAGACATTATAGTTTTAGCAGGTAAAGGACACGAGCCATATCAAGAAATAAATGGAGTAAAATATCCATTTGATGAAAGAGTTATAGTAAACAGTATTATAAAATAGGAAGATAAATAGCCATTTTAAGGGGTCCATTCCTTATCATAAATAAGTTAGCAAAAGATAAGAAAGTGTTCCCTGACATAAGAAAAAGGAGATAAATATGGAATTTCAAGTAAAAGTATTACTATTAACGTTTGCACTTACAGTAGTACTATCACTAATAATTGTACCAATATTAAGAAGACTAAAAGTCGGGCAAATAGAAAGAAATGATGGGCCACAAAGCCATTTGAAAAAACAAGGAACCCCTACAATGGGTGGAATAATAATTATACTTAGTATGTGTATAGTATGTGTAGGATTATTTCTCTACTACACAAAATATAGGTTAGAGCCAACAATAGCTAAAAATATTTTACCACTACTAATAACAGCAGTAGGCTTTGGACTAATTGGATTTATAGATGACTTTAAAAAATTAGTGTTAAAAAACACAAAAGGACTAAGTCCAAAAGCAAAAATGCTTGGTTTACTAATAATAGCAGTAGGATATACATTATACCTAACAAAAGTATTAAACATAGGAACAGACATATACATACCATTTGTAAAAAATAGCATAGTGATTCCTATATGGTTATATATTCCACTTGCAATATTAGTAATGCTAGCCACAACAAATGCAATAAACTTAACAGATGGAATAGATGGGCTATCTAGTAGTGTAACAACAATAATATTAACTTGCCTAACAGTAATTGCAATAATATTTGATGTAAAAGAAGTAACATTATTTGGAAGCGCATTGTCAGGTGCATGTTTAGGATTTTTACTATTCAACCTATATCCTTCAAAAGTAATGATGGGAGATACAGGTTCACTTTGTTTAGGAGGGGCAGTTGCAGCTATGGCACTATATTTAAAAATGCCATTATTACTTCTAATTATCGCATTAGTACCAATACTTGAAACACTATCAGTAATGATACAAGTAGCACATTATAAAAGAACAGGAAACAGAATATTCAAAATGGCACCACTTCATCATCATTTTGAACTTTCAGGTTGGAAAGAAAACAAGGTAGTATCAATATTTAGTTTAATTACATTAATAGTATGTGTAATAGGAATACTAGCAATCTAAATTAAAAATTACCCCAAAAGGGATAGGTACTTTTGGGGTAAAAATATAAAAAATAAAAATCCCAAAGTACAAATGGGGAGAAAATGAAAGGAATGGAAAAGTAGTGCAACAAAACAAACAGAAGAAAGTTGTAAAGTCAAAACAAAAGCCATTTGATTTCGCCTTGTGTATTACAATATTTTTACTATTGTCATTAGGTATAATAATGGTACTTTCAGCAAGTGCACCATCTTCACTTTCTACGAACGGAAATAGTTATACATATGTAATAAAACAATTAGCATTTGCAATAATAGGAATTATACTTATGTTTATAATTTCAAGGTTTGACTATAGAATATATAAAAAGTTTTACAAAATAGCATATATAATTTCTATAGCGGCATTAATTTCAGTTATAATACCGGGAATTGGTGTAGAAGTAAAAGGTGCAAAAAGATGGATAAATTTAGGATTTGGAAATTTCCAACCATCAGAAATTGCAAAAATAGGGCTAATAATATTTTACGCAGGATATTTAACAGAGCATAAAAATGAATTAGGCTTCTTTTGGAGAGGATGCATAAAATCTTTTTGCTTTTTAATTCCACCAATAGCAATTTTATTCTTTATACAAGACCATTTAAGCGCGTCTGTTGTTATAATTGCCATAACATCAATAATGATGATAATGGGTGGAACAAAAATAAAAGATTTTATTACAATCGCAGTAGCAGGAGGTTCAGTAGGAGCGGCGGGAATGTTGTTTCTGGCTACAAAAGGAACCAAAGGAACCTTCCGTTTAGCAAGACTTACAACATTTTTAGACCCATGGCAAGACCCAACAGGAGATGGGTGGCAAGTAACACAAGGCCTATATGCAATAGGTTCAGGTGGCCTATTTGGAGTAGGATTAGGTCAAAGTAAGCAAAAATATTTATATATACCAGAACCACACAATGATTTCATATTTGCAATAATAGCAGAAGAACTAGGATTTGTGGGATGTTTAGTAGTAATATCATTATTTGCAATATTTATATGGAGAGGAATTTTAACAGCCATGAAAGCGCCAGATTCATTTGGAAGCTTGTTGGCAGTTGGAATAACATCACTTGTAGGAATACAAGCAATAATAAACATAGCTGTTGTTACATCATCAATGCCAGCAACAGGAATGTCACTTCCATTCTTTAGTTATGGAGGAACAGCGCTACTTATATTACTATGCAGTATGGGAGTATTGCTAAACATATCAAGAGCAGGGGCAAAAGTTTAGAGCTGTTTTTGGGGACAGAGCAAAAAACAGTTTTAAATAAAAAAGTAAAAAGTAAAAAATAGTTCTAAGGAGTATAGTATGAAAGTTATAATAGCCGCAGCAGGAACAGCAGGACATATTAATCCAGGATTAGCAATAGCAAATAAAATAAAAGAAGAAGAAAAAAATTCAGAAATTGTTTTTATAGGAACAAATAGAGGTTTAGAAAATGACTTAGTACCTAGAGCAGGTTACGAATTAAAAACAATAGATGCATATGGATTAAGTAAAAAAATATCAATAGATAATATAAAAAAGATGATAAAAACTATAAAAGGATATGGAGAAGCTAAAAAAATAATAAAGGAATTTAATCCTGATATAGTAATTGGAACAGGTGGTTACATATGTGGAGCAACAATATCAGCAGCACATAGTTTAAAAATTCCAACAATGCTTCACGAAAGCAATGCTTTTCCAGGAAAAGCCGTAAAAATGCTTAGTAAAAAAACAGATACAATATTAGTTTCTTTTAAAGATGCAATAGATAGGATAAAAAATGCCAAAAACATAGTACTTACAGGAACGCCAACTAAAATAAAAAGAAAAGAATATTCTATGCAAGAACAAAAAGAAATGAAAAATAAAATAGGACTAGATGAAAATAAAACTATAGTATTGGTATTTGGCGGAAGCCAAGGGGCACAAGCAATTAATGAGGCAATAATAGGAATAGCAAAGCAAAAATTAAACAAAGACTATCAAATTATGTGGGCAACAGGGCCAAAACAATATGATATAATAAAGGAAAAATTTGAAGATGAAAAATTAAATATAAATATGATAGAAAATATGAAAATTGTTCCATATATTTATAATATGGAAGAAATAATGAATATATCAGATATAATTGTTGCTAGAAGCGGAGCAATGACAATAACAGAAATTTCAAATTTAGGTAAACCTTCAATATTAGTGCCACTTCCAAATGTAAGTAATGACCATCAATTATATAATGCAAAAGCTTTAGAAAAAGTGCAAGCAGCAAAGATTATACTAAATAAAGATTTAACTGCAGAACAACTAAACAAAAATATAAAAAGTATGGTAGATTATCCACAAATTATGAACCAAATGGGGATAAACGCTTTGAAATTACAAACGAATGATGCACAAAATAAAATATATAATGAAATAAAAAAATTAGTAAAGAATTAGAGCTTTACTAATTTTTTACAGTAAACTACTTGCAAAAGTAATAAAAATAATTTAGAATACATAAGTAATAAAAATAAAGGAGAACATTATGGCAGATAAATTAATTATTGTGGAATCACCTGCAAAAGCCAATACTATAAAAAAGTTTTTAGGTGGAAGTACAAAAGTAGTAGCATCTATGGGACATATTCGCGATTTACCAAAATCTAAACTTGCAGTAGATATAGAAAATGATTTTGAACCAGAATATATAAATATTAGAGGAAAAGGAGATTTAATAAAATCTTTAAAAAAAGATGCAGCATCTAGTAAAAAAGTGTACCTTGCAACTGACCCTGACCGTGAAGGAGAAGCAATTGCATGGCATTTAGCACATATATTAAATATTCCAGAAGATAGTGTTTGTAGAGTAACATTTAACGAAATAACGAAAGAGACGGTGCAAGAATCTATAAAACATCCAAGAAAAATAGATATGAATTTAACGGATGCACAACAAGCTCGTAGAGTCTTAGACAGAATAGTAGGTTATAAAATAAGTCCACTTCTATGGAAAAAAGTAAAAAAAGGTCTATCAGCAGGAAGAGTGCAATCTGTAGCAGTAAAATTAATAGTAGATAGAGAAGAAGAAATCGAAAAATTTATTCCAGAAGAATATTGGAATATATATGTAACTCTATTAGAAAAAAAGTCTAAAAAAACTTTTGAAGCACATTTATATGGAAAAAACGGAAAGAAAATAGATATTCATTCAAAAGAAGAAATAAATGAAATATTAAAAAATATAGAAGATGCAAAATATATAGTAGAAGATATAAAAAAGAGCGAGAAAAAAAGAACACCAGCACCACCATTTACAACAAGTACGATGCAACAAGAAGCCTCAAGAAAATTAGGATTTACATTAAAGAAAACAATGAGTGTAGCACAAGGTTTGTATGAAGGTGTTAAGGTTCCTGAGAAAGGTAGCGTTGGTTTAATTACATACATGAGAACAGACTCTACAAGAATTTCAGATGAGGCAAGAAATGCAGCTAAAAAGCATATAGTAAAAGAATATGGAGAAAACTATTACGAAAATAGATATTATAAAACAAATAAAGATGCACAAGATGCACACGAGGCAATAAGACCAACTTATATAGAACTAGAGCCAGATGAAATAAAAAGTTCATTAACTCCAGATCAATACAAATTATACAAATTAGTATATAATCGTTTTATAGCAAGCCAAATGGCACAAGCAATTTATGACACAGTTGCAGTAGATATAAAAGCAAATGAATATAATTTTAAGGCAAATGGTCAAACATTAAAATTCAAAGGCTTCATGGCCTTATATGTAGAATCTGAAGACAATGTGAAAGAAGATAAAAAGAAAAAACAAGAAGACGAAACATTGCCAGAACTAGAAATAAATGAAGAAGTTATTAAAAAGGAAATAAATCCAAAACAAAGCTTTACAGAGCCACCACCAAGATACACAGAAGCAAGTTTGGTAAAAGTATTAGAAGAAAAAGGAATAGGAAGACCAAGTACGTATTCACCAACAATTACAACAATTTTAGAAAGAAGATATATAGAAAAAGTTCAAAAACAACTAATGCCAACAGAGCTTGGAAAAGTAGTAAATAAATTACTAGTTGAAAGTTTTCCTGATGTTATAAATGTAGCATTTACAGCAAAAATAGAAGAAGAGTTTGACGAAGTGGCAGAAGGAAAAGAACAATGGAAACAAGTAATTAGAGATTTCTATGGACCATTTAAGGTAACATTAGATAAAGTAGAAAAAGAACTAGAACATGTAAAGCTAGAAGATGAGGTATCTGATGTACAATGTGAAAAATGCGGAAGAATGATGGTATACAAATATGGAAGATACGGAAAATTTTTAGCATGTCCAGGTTACCCAGAATGTAAAAATGCAAAACCAATTTACGATACAATAGATGTACCATGCCCAGTATGTGGAGGAGTAGTACAAGTAAGAAAAACAAAAAGAAGAAGAAACTATTACATTTGCGAAAATAATCCTGCAAGCTGTAATTATATTTCTTGGGATAAACCAAAGCTAGGCGAAAAATGGGAGCCAAAAGAAACAGTAGAAGTAGAAACAAAAAAGAAGACCACTGCTAAAAAGAAAACGACAGCAAAGAAAAAGACTACAAAAACAACTAAAAAGAAGAAATAAAATGGAAAAATATTTAGATTTAAAAAATGATAAAGATTATACAAAAATAAAAGAAGCATCAAAAATAATAAATAATGGTGGGCTAGTATTATTTCCAACAGAAACAGTTTATGGAATAGGTGCAGATGGATTAAATGAACAAGCAGTAAAAAATATATTTAAAATATTAAGAAAAGTAGATTCATATAATCCTGATATAGTACTAATAGAAGGAGTGCAAAAAGATGGATTAGGTCTTGCAATTATGAACAGATTAATAAGAGCATGTGAACACAATTATATAGAATTATAAAAAATACCCAAAAAGTACCCGGTCCTTTTGGGGTATTTTTTGAATTACAAAGAAAAAACTTGTAAAAGCTAAATAGATAATATATAATTTAGCCATAGAAAAAGGAGGGGGTAGCAATGTTAATTACTGCCAAAAATGTAGTAAAAAAATTTGAAAAATTTACTGCATTAAATCATTTTAACATGAATGTGCCAGAAGGTAGTATTTATGGATTAGTTGGACCAAATGGCTCTGGAAAAACAACTACAATAAAACATCTAATAGGAATGTACAAACAAGATGAAGGAGAAATTTTAGTAAACAACGAAAAAGTGTATGACAATGAAAAGGTAAAAAGCAAAATAGCGTATATTAGTGATGACTTATACTTTTTTCATGGTTATAGTATTAAAGATATGGCAAAATTTTATAGTAAAATATACAAAAATTTCAGCTTTGAAAAATTTAATGACCTACAAAAAGTATTTAATATTGACGTAAAAAGAAAAGTAAATAAACTTTCAAAAGGAATGAAAAAACAAGTAGCATTTTGGCTTACAATTTCATGCAACCCAGAAATACTTGTACTAGATGAGCCAATAGATGGATTAGACCCTATTATGAAAGAAAATGTTTGGAAAATTTTATTAGAAGAAGTCCAAAAAAGAAAAATGACAGTAATTATATCATCACATAACCTAAAAGAGCTAGAAAATGTATGTACAAATATAGGAATAATGAAAAATGGTGAAATGACTTTAGAAAAAGAATTAGAAGAACAAGATAACAACATACAAAAAATTCAAGTAGTATTTTCTAATAACGAAGAAATAGAAAAAATAAAAGAAAAATTACAAATGCTGAAAGAAGAAAAAATAGGCAGCGTGTACTATTTTATAGTAAAAGGTAAGCAAAAAGAAATAGAAGAAAAATTAAAAGAATATAACCTAACATTAATGGAATTTTTACCTCTATCATTAGAAGAAGTATTTATGTTTGAAAATGGAGGTGAAGCAAATGTTTAGTTATGGAATATTTAAATCAAATATAAAAAGATTTTGGATTGTACCAGTAGTAGCAACAATTATTTTATTTTTAGTAACAACCTTTCAAATGATATTAAGAACAAATGATATAAAAGAAAGAATTTTAGATGACACCTATGTAGTAGATGATGTAGAAATGGTTAACAAACAAAATAAAATAGAGTCCAATTTGGAAAATAAATACTCATCAGAAATATCTATAATAGGCACTCCGGAAACGACTAGCCAAAATGAAGAAAACATTATTATACAAACAAATAATATAAACCAAGTAAATAATGTAACAAACACAGTAGCAATAGTAAACGAAGAGATAGACTATATAGGTGACATATATTATCCAAGCAACCATTATGAAAGAGAACATTACGTAGAAATTTTATACAATCCAATAGTAATTCTAACAATATTTGTGTTGCCAGTGCTATTATCAATATTGGTATTCAAATATACAAATGAAGAAAAGAGTAGTTCATTTATACATGGACTTCCACTATCAAAAAAGAAGCTATATATAACAAATGTTTTAACAGGAATAGCAATGTATGTAATACCATTTTTAGTGAATTTAATTATAATATTGTTATTAAATCTAGGAGAAATGGGAAAATACTTACAATTTGCAGATATAATGAATTGGTTTGGAGTTTGCATGTTATATAACACAATATTCTTTGCATTTGCTACATTTGTAGGAACATTCTGTGCATCTAAAATTTCACACGGAATACTTACATACATTCTAATGTATGCACCAGTAGGTGTTTTAACATTAGCATCAGTATTTACAGAAGATGTACTTTATGGATTTAAAGGATTTTCAAGTGATTTAGAAGAATTTAGAATGTTACCATTCATAAAAATAGTAGAAGACTTTAGAGAAATGGGTTCATATTTTTTATCACAAACTATTAATTTTGAGCTATCTACAATAATTATATATATTATAGCAATAATTGTAATGTTAATTTTAGGATATTTTATTTATAAAAAAAGAAAATTAGAAATAACAAAAGAATTTATAGCATTTAAAGGAATAAGAAGCTTTATAAAATATGCGGCAACATTTCTAGTAAATTTACTTTCATATATGTATTTTTATGAAGTAATGGATAAACACAGTATAGGAACACTTTTAGCCTCATATGTAATAACTTTAATTGCATATTTAATAATAGAAATGATACTAAAAAAGACCTACAAAGTATTCAAATCAATTATAGGCTTCATAATATATGCAGTTATTATAGCAATAATATATGTAATATTAAATACAGGAGCTTTTGGATATGAAACAAGAATACCAAAAGTAGATGATGTACAAGAAATTAGCTTTGGAATAGGAAATGAAACTATTAACTTTAAAGAACAACAAAACATAAAAAATATAATAGATTTGCAACAAAAGTTAGTAGAAGAAAAGAAAAAAGGATATACAGAATGCACATTAGAGTATAAGCTAAAAGGTGGTAGAAAAATAATTAGAAAGTATGCTGTTAATAGAAGTCTTTATAAAGAAGAGATAAATAAAATATTAACAAGTAATGAATATTATGAGGGAAAAATAAAACAGATAGCAGATACTCAAAAAATAAAAAGAATAACTGTAAATGTAAGTTATAAAGAGCAATATTCAACAAAAAATATTAGAATAAAAGATTCAGACAAAAAAGACTTTATAGAAAATATGGTAAAAGATATAAAAAATAGAAAAGCAACTATAAATGGTAATGAATATGTAACAGAAGTAGCAAGAAAAAATGACAAATTAATTAGTGTATATGTGCAAATTGAACTAAAAGAAGGAACTACTAAAATAGTAAGATACATAGACTTTGATAATATAAATATAAAAAAATATGTAGAATGAAATACAAAAGTGTGATAAAAATGCAAAAATATACTGCAAAAACGTGACAAATTCAACAAAAATGCCTGCAAAAGTGTGATTAAAACATGAAAAACAATTGCAAAAATGTGATTTTTAGAGTATAAACTAATTGAAATAGCTATGCTAAAATAAAATGGCTAGTTTTACATGCCATTAAGTTAAGAAAAAGTGATAATATGAGTATTATCGCTTTTTTTGTTCACATCTCTAATAGTTTGCTGAAAAACATTCATAATGCTTGTAAAACCAGAAAAACTATTATATAATATTACATTAGAAAAAATAAACTATGAAGGAAAAGTGAAAATGATAGTAAAGCCAGAAATCCTAGAAGAAATGTATTTAGATGCAGGTTCTGCAAGAATGCAAAGAGCAATAGAATATGTAAAAGCAAAAAAAGTAAATATAACAAAAGTAAGTTATGAAAATAATACAAACTTTGAAATACGTTCAAAAGTAACAGGCCATGGGGATGTGTATGATGTTTATATAAAAGTAGAAGATGGAGAAATAGAAGACGTAAGCTGTAACTGCCCAGATTACTATGAACACTATGGAACCTGTAAACACATTTTAGCAACAATGATGGAATTTAATCAAAATGAAAGCTATGTGCGTATTTTTGCAGGAAAAACTGAAGAAAAACAAAACGATATAGATATGTACAAAAAATATCAAAAACAAGAAGAAAAATACCGAAACTTTAAACAACTAATTAACACCTTTTATCCTACTCATGAAGAAGAAGAAAACCACAATCAAAGAACATTACCACATACAGTAAAATTAGAACCAAAGCTAATTTATAATTCATATTTAAAAACACTCAAATTAGAGGTAAAAATAGGAGATAAACAATTATATAAACTAAAAAGTTTCCCAGAGTTTTATGATAGAATGCAAGCAAAACAATTATACAGGTATGGGGCAAAATTAGAATTTGTACACGAAGAAGACACATTTGAGCCAAATTCAATACCTTTATTACATTATATTTTAAAATATGCAGAAATTATAAAATATGCAAATGAAGCAACCAACTCATACAGCTATGGAAGAACAATGGAAGACAGCTATATTACAATTTCAAATAGTGGAATGGATGAATTATTTGAAGTATTAGAAGGAAGAAAAGTAACACTACAAAGAGAAGGAATAGAAAAGCAAATACTATTTTTAAATGCTATGCCAGATGTAAAATTTGACTTAGAGCAAGAAGGAAAAAACGAGTATGCGCTAATTCCTAATATAGATATATACGAATATGAAACAATAGAAGGAAAAGACCATACATATTTTTTAATGGATAATATTTTATACGAATGTGACCAAAAGTTTAAAGACACAACTCTTAAACTCCTTCAAGTATATAGAAATAATTTTACAAATAGAATAATATTTCCTAAAGCAGAGCTATCAAACTTGTTTTCAGTAGTATTTCCAAAAGTAAGAGATAAAATTGCAACAGATAATTTAAGTAAGGAAGAAACAGAGAAATATATACCAAAAGAATTATATGTAAAAGTTTACTTAGACTACAATGAAAGCGGTTATATTACAGCAGATATAAGATTCGTATATGGTGACCAAGAATTCAACCCTTTATTAGAGCAAGAACTAAAATTGCCAAGAGATATAGCAAAAGAAGATGAAGTCTTAGAAATATTTAGAAAATCTGGATTTATGCTAGAAGTAGAAAAAGCTAGATTAATATTAGTAAATGAAGACGCTATATATCAGTTTTTATCAATAGATATAGAAAATTACATGAAAAAATTTGAGGTCTTAGCAACAGATAATTTTAAACAGAAAGAAATAAAGAAACCAAAAATAGGAGCTTTAGGCGTAAGAATAGAAAATAATTTATTAAACATAGACTTTTCAAATTTAGATTTTGACCCGTCTGAACTAAAAGAGATTATGGAAAAATATCATTTAAAGAAAAGATTTCATAGGCTAAAAGATGGAAGCTTTTTAAACTTAGAAGAAAACGATACTATAGAATTTTTAGATAGCATGACTTCGGGAATGGATATAACATACAAAGATTTAGAAAAAGGCGAATTAAGACTTCCAGTGTATAGAAGTTTATACTTAGATAGAATGTTAGAAAACTTTAAGAAAGCATCAGTTACTAAAAATGAAGCATATCAAGATTTAATACACAAAATAGAAGATAAAGAATTTGGAGAAGAGTGTAAATTACCTAAAAACTTAAATGCAGAACTTAGAAATTACCAAAAGACAGGATATGAATGGCTTAAGGTTTTAAATAACTATGGATTTGGTGGAATTTTAGCAGATGACATGGGACTAGGAAAAACAGTGCAACTATTATCAGTTGTTTTAGACTATATACAAAATGAGAAAAATCCAAAGCCAATAATGGTAGTATGTCCAAGTTCACTTACCCTAAATTGGCAAAACGAAATAGAAAAATTTACACCAGATTTAACATCAATTGTTATCCATGGAGGTGCAGAAGAAAGAAAAAATCAAATAAAAAGCATACCAAATAACAATATTGTAATAACTTCATATGATTTACTAAAACGTGATATAGAAACGTACAAAGAAATAAATTATGAATTTAAATTTATAATTGCAGATGAAGCTCAATATATAAAAAATAGTAATACTCAAAATGCTAAAGCAATAAAAGAAATTAATGCACAAACAAGGTATGCTTTAACAGGAACACCAATAGAAAACTCTTTATCAGAACTTTGGTCAATATTTGACTTTATAATGCCAGGCTATTTATTTGGATATCGCAAATTTAAAGAATTATATGAAATGCCAATAATAAAAGACGAAGATAAAATGACAATGAAAAAGCTAAAAATGCTTATAGAGCCATTTATTTTAAGAAGAATAAAAACAGAAGTTTTAACAGAATTACCAGACAAAACAATCACTGTATTAAATAATGAAATGCAAGATGAACAACAAAAAATTTATATGTCATATATGCAAAATGCTAAAAATGAAGCTATGGCAGAAATAAATAGCAAAGGTTTTGAAAAAAGTCAAATAAAAATATTAGCACTACTTATGAGATTAAGGCAAATATGCTGCCATCCAAGTTTGTTCTTAGAAAACTATAAAGGAGAAAGCAGCAAACTTAACCAGTGTGTAGAAGTTATAAAAGATGCTGTAGAATCAGGCCACAAAATACTACTATTTTCAAGCTATACAGCAATGTTTCCAATGATAGAAAAAGAACTAAAAAAAGAAAATATAGAATATTGCAAATTAACAGGTCAAACTAAGGTAGGGGAAAGAATAAAACTTGTAGATGAATTTAATGAAAATGAAAATTTAAAAGTATTTTTAATTTCATTAAAAGCAGGAGGAACAGGACTAAACTTAATAGGAGCAGATATGGTAATTCACTATGACCCTTGGTGGAATATATCTGCAGAAAACCAAGCTACAGATAGAACTTATAGAATAGGACAAAAAAAGAATGTTCAAGTATATAAATTAATTACAAAAAATTCTATAGAAGAGAAAATATACGAATTACAAGAAAGAAAGGCAAAACTAATAGACAATATGCTTTCAACAAATGAAACCTTCTTAAACAAACTTTCTAAAGAGGAAATAATGGAACTATTTAAATAAAAAGCGGTGGCAAAATTTTTGCCACCGCTTTTCAAACTATTTCTTTTTTGAGAAAAAGTGAAGTTTTTTGTGCTTTCCATATTTAGCCCAAAAGTATTCAAAGTAAAAATATTGAAGAGAATCTTTATCGGGGCTATTAAGTGAATTTATAGCACAACGTAGCTTATCAATATTGGCATTCCTTACTTCTGTCGCAAATTGATAAATATACTCAGCTGATTGAGAGGCAATAACTTTCTCTTGCAATTCATCAATTTCAACAGCAGTAACCACATTTGGAAATTCTGAAAAGAATCTAATGACAGTAAAAAGGTTATCTGAACAAATAATAGATTCTTTAAATTTGTAAGGGTCGGCATTAGGAACAATTTGCAAAAACGTTAACAGTGAAAGAGGCGAAATATCACACATTAAAAATGCTTCTTGAAGTCTTTCAATATTGGCACCAGCAACTTCTTGTGCAAATTCAAGAATAGAAGTAGTATCAGAAGATTTAATGATGAAATCTTCTAATTTTGAAATATTAGCGCCAACGACTGTTCTGGCAAAGTCAACAATGGGGCGATAAGTTGAAGATTTTGAGCAAAGAGAAATTAAGGCATCTTCTACATCTTGCGTATTGCTTAATTCCTTTCTTTTAACTGCATAACTTGAGATTCGCCTAGGCTTTTGGCAAGCAATAATTCCTTTGTCAAGCTTTTTAAGCTGCTCATCTTTCAAATTAGGAAAGTCATCAATGAAGGAAGTAATGAATTTACCATCCTTCAGTTTGACAAGATTGTCAATTAATTCATCAACTGTATCACCAAAGACATATATTTTGGTGGCACCTGATTTACACTTAAAACTAATACCTAACTTTGAACGACTCCGTAAAACTTTTTCTTCCATAAGAAATCCTCCTTAAAAAATAATTTAATGGATAATTTATAGCTCTATGAAAGTAATTATAACAAACAACATACATTATGTCAAGCAAAATAAAATATATAGGTTGAAAACAGCAAAAAAGTGTGCTATCATAAGTTTATAAATAAAGAGAAAGGGATTAATCAATTAATGAGATAATTGATTATACAAGAAGAAATGAAAGATTATATAACAATAATAGGTGCAGGTTTAGCTGGTTCAGAAGCGGCATACCAAATAGCAAAAGCAGGCATAAAAGTAAAACTATATGAAATGAAACCTATAAAATTTTCAGGAGCGCATAGTAATGAAAGTCTAGCAGAAATAGTATGTAGTAATTCTTTTAAATCAAATTTACATACAAATGCATGCGGATTGTTAAAAGAAGAACTAAGAATTTTAGACAGTTTACTTATAAAAATAGCAGATGAAACTTCAGTACCAGCAGGACAAGCACTAGCAGTAGATAGAGAAAAATTTTCAAAAAGAGTAACAGAAACTCTAGAAAAAACGCCAGAAATAGAAATAATAAGGCAAGAAGTAACAAACATAGAAGAAATAGCAAAAGACGGAATAGTAATAATTGCTACAGGCCCATTAACTTCAGATGCTTTAGCACAGCAAATTAAGAAATTAACAGGGAAAAATGAACTTGCTTTTTATGATGCGGCAGCACCAATAATAGAAAAAGAAAGCATCAATTTTAATATAGCTTTCTATGGAAATAGATATGATCAAGAACGTGGAAAAGAAGAAAGCATAGAAGATTGGAAAGAAAGATTAAAAGAGCAAGAAGCAAGCTATATAAATCTTCCAATGAATAAAGAAGAATATGAAGGATTTGTGAATGAACTAATAAATGCACAAATAGTTGAACTACATGAATTTGAAAAAAGAGAAATTTTTGAAGGCTGTATGCCAATAGAAGTAATGGCCAAAAGAGGATTAGACACACTAAGATATGGACCATTAAAACCAGTAGGATTTACAGACTTAAGAACAGGAAAGAGGCCATATGCAGTAGTACAATTAAGACAAGACAATAGTGATGGAACATTATTTAATATAGTAGGGTTCCAAACAAATTTAAAATATGGAGAACAAAAAAGAGTATTTTCTATGATACCAGGCCTAGAAAACGCAGAGTTTGTAAAATATGGAGTAATGCACAGAAATACATTTATAAATTCGCCGAAATTATTAAATAGCGCATATCAAATGAAAAATGCTCCAAATATATATTTTGCTGGACAAATAACAGGTGTAGAAGGGTATGTTGAGTCAATTTCATCTGGAATGGTAGTGGCATTAAATGCAATAGAACAATTTAAACAAACTGAAAAGCAAATAGTATTTCCAAAAGAAACTATGATAGGAGCTTTGGCGGATTATATTTCAAGTGAAAAAGAAAATTTTCAACCAATGAATGCAAATTTTGGAATATTA
This sequence comes from uncultured Clostridium sp., assembly GCA_900553865.1. Lineage (GTDB taxonomy): Bacteria > Bacillota > Clostridia > TANB77 > CAG-508 > UMGS1663. The sequence continues at coordinate 24,413 of USFC01000001.1, read as the reverse complement.
CCAAGTTTAGAAGAAAAAATTAAAGATAAAAAGATAAAATATGGAAGACTTGCAGATAGGGCAATAGAAAATTTAATAAAAAAATAAGTCAAAAAAAGTAAAAAAATTATAAAAATATACGAAATTCACATAATTATGTTGAAATCTGTGGAATTTTGTAGTAAAATTATAAATAGGTGAATTATAATTTATAAAGGAGAAAAATTATGAATAAAGAAGAGATGGTAAATAAATACCAAGAATTATTAAAAGAATATCAAGAAGCTGAAATAAGTAGAAGAAAAAGTATTGAAGAAGAAAAGAAATTAAAAGAACAAAAAGATATAGCTGAACAAAAAATTGAATTTGAAGAGGCAAAAGAAAGATTTGAGTCAGATGCTAATTTATCTACAGAAGAGATAATAGCAAAAGCTAAGCTTAGACAAGATGAACTTAATAAGATTGAAGAAGCAAGACTAAATACGCAAAAGAATGTAAAAGATTTAGAAAATAAAAAGCAAGAAATACGAAAGTCAGCAGAAGAATATAATAAAAATAATGATAGTTCTTTACAAAATAAATTAGAAGAACTAACAAATATGAAAAATGAAAAAGTAGAAGAAATAGAAGCGAAAAGAAGAGAAATAAAACTACAAGCATGGACTAGCAAAGATGAAAGCTACAAAACTAATGAGGAATATATAAAATTAGAAAATGAATTAAAAGCTTCAATGCAAGATTTAAGAAAAATAGAAAATGACATAGGAAAAGAAACAGAAAGATTAGATAAATATGGCAAACAAGAACAAAGGGGAATAGAAGTTGCTTATAAGGCTTTTATAAATGGTGCTGATAGAATAGACCAAGGAAAATTTACAGAATTTAAAAAAGAGCAAGCTGAAGCTGAAAACAAAGAAGTTAAAAAGGAAACAAAAACTCCTGAAAAAGTTGAAGAAAGTACAAAAAATTCTGAAAAAACTCCAGATGAAAAAAATTCTTCTGAAAATGATAAAAAGGAACCAGAAAAAATAGAAAAAAATCCAGACGAAATGCAACCACCAGCTATAATAGAACCAGAGGAAAAACAACTACCAGCTGTGATAGAACAAAAAACTTTAGATAATGGCGATGAAACTCAGAAAGAAGATACTCAAAAAGGTACAAAACAAGGTGAAGGTAAGAAAATAGCAGATGATCAAAATAAAGGAAACATAGATAATAATGCTGTTAGAATTATTTATAATGCTAAAAAAGATGAATACATAGTTACAAATGTAAATACTGGAAAAGAAAGTAGTATAAGCAGAAAGAATATAGAAAAACTAGATAGAAACTTATTAGAACAAAAAATGGGGAAAGACCTAAGAAATGTTGATATGAATGTTTTACAAGTACTAAGAGCATATGATAAAGAATATAAAACAACTAAAACTAGTGAATATGTAGAATCATTATCTACTTTAGGAAAAAATAAAAAAGAAAGATTGCAAGAAATGGAAGATAATGAAATAGATATAGTGTATAACTTAAAAGGTTTATATGATAAACACCAAGTAGAATATGATAAGTACGAAAGTAACTTTGAAAAAGAAGAAATAAAAGAATTATTAGAAATTGCAAATAATGCAAATAAAAAGGGAATAGCTACCGTTGAAAAAGGAGTTAAAGTTAGTTTACTTGAATTAAGAGATAAAATAATTTCTAAAATTTCAAAAATAAAATTACCAACTGCAAAGAAATTATTAGCTTTACCACAAACTAATAATCAGAAGAAAAAACAAGAAGAATATGATAAATTGGTTAATAAAGAATATATGCAATCTTTAGATAAGAAATATGAACAAGAATTAAGAAAAGAAAAGAATAAAGAATTTATTGAAAAGTTAAAAGTAGCAAATCCGGTTAATAAAGTAGCAAAAGTAATTAAAACAGAAAAAGATAATAGAGAAACAGAAAACCAAGTAGATAAAGAAGATGATGAACAAAGATAGCCCAAATACTATATAAAAGTTAACCTTTTGAAAATTAATAAGCATAAAATAATAGAATAGTAAAAAACAAAAGCACTAAGTATATAAAGTTTGAGAATAAACACAAAAATACGAAGTGCTATTGTTTTGAAGAAGCTAATTAACTAAAGATGTAATATTATTTTAATTTTAATAAACTACTAAAGAAAGTAATAAAAACAAAGATAGAAGGAGATAAAATTTATGAATGAAAATGTGATAGATTTTGAAGAATACAATATAAAAGTAGATTTAACAGAAATTAAAAAAATGAATAAAGAAGAATTGAAAAGCTGCAAAGGAAAAATCGAAGAAATAAAAGAAATGTTAAATAAAAAGTAGAAAGGAAAATTAAAAGGTATGAGATTAGAAGATTTAGTAGTAGATGATGAAGAAACTATAGTAGAAGAAGAGAAAAAAATAAAAGAAAAAAGAAAAGTAGCAAAAATTTCAAAAGAAAAAGCTTCAAAATTGTATGCTCAATTAGAAGAATTACAAGAAAGATTAAATGATGAAGTTTTATCTCCAAATAAAAGGTTTATGCTAGAAAATAAACTATCTATTATAGAAGGAAAATTAGAAGCACAATTAGGAAAATTAAAAGTACAAGAAATTAAGAAAAAAACTAGAAGAGTAAAAGGTAAACAATATAAAAAGTTTAAAGGCGAATTAAAAGGCAAAAAACAAGAATTAGATGATATACTTGAAAAACTTGAAAGACAAGAAAGAAAAGTAAAAAGAAAAAAACGTAGAATAAAAAACAGAAAAATCAATAAATTAAAAGGAAAAAATTATAAGTACAATAGGACAAATGCAGAAATTGTCAAAGAACTAAGAAGAGAACAATTGAAATTAAAACAATTGGAATTCAAGAAAAAAATGAAAACAAAAGAAATGGATAAACTTAAAGGAGAATTTGCGAGAAAAGAAAAGCTAATGAACACCAAAGAGGCAAAACAAATACAAAAATATAAGCCATCTTTATGGCAAAGTATGAAAACAACTTTTTCAAGGGTAGTAAATAACTTTAAAAATTGGATAATCAATACTAAACAGGAAAAACAAGAAGTAAAACAAGCTAAAGAAGCAGCTATTAAAAAAGCAAGGTTAAAAACCAGAACTAATGCAACTGTAGAAAGTGAAAAAAGAAATAAAAGCAAAATGAAAAACATCAGAGAAGAAATGAATTTTTATATTCCTTTAAAAGAACAAAAAGATTATTCTATAAAAAAACAAAAAGAATTTGAAAAAGAAGCAAAGGAGAATCCTGAAAAAGATGTAATTTATCTTGACATGGACTAAAAAAAGTGATAAAATAGAAACCGCTAATGTAAAATGCTAAACATAGCATTTCCGTAGCGGTTTTAAATTTTTATAGGAGGTGAAATTTAAGTGCCAACAATTAACCAATTAGTAAGAAAAGGAAGACATACTACAACAACTAAATCTACATCACCAGCTCTACAACATGGTTACAATTCTATGAAGAAAAAAGTAACAAATAAAAGAGCACCACAAAAAAGAGGTGTATGTACAGTAGTTAAAACAGTAACACCTAAAAAGCCAAACTCTGCTTTAAGAAAAGTAGCCAGAGTAAGACTTTCAAATGGGTATGAAGTAACATCTTATATTCCTGGAATCGGACATAACCTACAAGAGCATAGTGTTGTTCTAATTAGAGGTGGAAGGGTAAAAGACTTACCAGGTGTTCGTTACCATATTATAAGAGGAACATTAGATACAGCTGGAGTTAAAGATAGAATGCAAGCTAGATCTAAATATGGAGCAAAAAGACCTAAAAAATAAAAACAAATAAATACTTTTAATTTGTTTTTAATTAATCTTAGTGCATATAAGAAATTACTAATTTGCATAAAAAGTTTTTAACTTTGGTGCTTAAATTTATAATAGATTATACGCACTATACTGAAGAAATTTGAGAAGAAAAAATAGTATTAAATTTCTTAAGAGTACCACAGATACTTTTATAGGTATCTAAATAAAAAAAGGAGGGAAGAATAGTGCCAAGAAGAGGATTTATAGCAAAAAGAGATGTAATAGCAGATCCAATGTACAATAGCAAACTTGTTACAAAATTAGTTAACAATGTTATGTTAGATGGTAAAAAAACAGTAGCTCAAAATATCGTTTATGATGCATTTAATATCATAAAAGAAAAAGAGCAAAGAGATCCGCTAGAAGTATTTGAAGAAGCGCTTAATAACGTAATGCCAGTATTAGAAGTAAAGGCAAGAAGAGTTGGAGGTGCTACATATCAAGTACCATTAGAAATTAGACCAGAAAGAAGACAAACTTTAGGTTTAAGATGGCTAGTAACATATGCAAGAAATAGACATGAAAAAACTATGGCCGAAAAACTTGCAGGAGAAATTATGGATGCTTTAGCAGGAAACGGTGGAGCATTCAAGAAAAAAGAAGATATGCATAGAATGGCAGAAGCTAATAAAGCTTTCGCGCATTATAAATGGTAGAAAAGGAGGAAAACTATAATGGCAGGAAGAGAGTTTCCTTTAGAAAGAACAAGAAATATAGGAATAATGGCGCATATAGATGCTGGAAAAACTACTACTACAGAAAGAATTCTATTCTATACAGGTAGAACTCATAAAATAGGAGAAGTTCACGAAGGCGAAGCTACTATGGACTGGATGGTTCAAGAGCAAGAAAGAGGTATTACAATTACTTCAGCTGCTACAACATGTAAATGGATGAATAATAGAATTAATATTATAGACACTCCAGGTCACGTTGACTTTACAGTAGAAGTAGAAAGATCTCTAAGAGTTCTAGATGGATCAGTTCTAGTTTTAGCAGCAAGAAGTGGTGTTCAACCTCAATCAGAAACAGTTTGGAGACAAGCTGATAAATACAAAGTACCAAGAATGGCATATGTAAACAAAATGGATATGACAGGTGCAGATTTTTATGGTTGCGTTGAGCAAATGAAAGAAAGACTTCATGCAAATGCTGTTCCAATTGAATTACCAATAGGTGCAGAAGACAACTTTAGAGGAATAGTTGACTTAGTAAAAATGAGAGCTTTCATTCATAAAGATGATTTAGGAAAAGAAATTGAAGAATGTGATATTCCTGAAGATTTAAAAGAAAAAGCTGAAAAATATAGAAGCGAAATGGTAGAAGCAGCAGCTGAACAAGATGATGAATTAATGATGAAATACTTAGACGGAGAAGAATTAACAGCAGATGAAATAAGAAAAGGTCTAAGAAAAGGAACAATAGATAACACAATAGTTCCAGTAACATGTGGTTCATCATACAAAAATAAAGGTGTTCAAGAATTACTTGATGCTATAGTTTACTATATGCCATCACCACTTGATATACCACATATTAAAGGTGTAGATGAAGATGGAAACGAAGTTGAAAGAAAAACTGACGACAATGAACCATTTGCAGCTTTAGCTTTCAAAATTGCAACAGACCCATTTGTTGGAAAACTTTGCTTCTTCAGAGTATATTCTGGAACATTAGAAGCAGGCTCAACAATTCTAAATGCAAATAAAGATAAGAAAGATAGAATGGGAAGAATTCTATTAATGCATGCTAACCATAGAGAAGATATAGAAAAAGTATATGCTGGAGATATTGCTGCAGCAGTTGGATTAAAAGAAGTATCTACAGGTGATACACTTTGTGACCCAGCACACCCAGTTATATTAGAATCAATGGAATTCCCAGAGCCAGTTATCGATATTGCTATTGAGCCAAAAGATAAAGCAAATAGCGAAAAAATGGGAATAGCTTTAGCAAAATTAGCAGAAGAAGACCCAACTTTCAAAACACATACAGACCAAGAAACAGGTCAAACAATTATCGCTGGTATGGGTGAGCTTCACCTAGATATCATCGTAGACAGATTAAAGAGAGAATTTAAAGTTGAATGTACTGTAGGTAAACCACAAGTTTCTTACAAAGAAACAATTAGAAACAAAGTAAAAGTTCAAGGTAAATTCATTCGTCAATCTGGTGGACGTGGTCAATACGGTGATGTATGGCTAGAACTAGAACCATTAGAGCCAGGTTCAGGTATTCAATTCGAGAGCAAAATCGTTGGTGGTGTTGTTCCAAAAGAATATGTTAAACCAGTTGAAGATGGTGTTAGAGAAGCTGCAGAAAGCGGTATATTAGCTGGTTACCCAGTTATAGACTTCAAGGCATCACTAGTTGATGGTTCATACCATGAAGTTGACTCTTCAGAAATGGCCTTCAAAGTAGCAGGTTCAATGGCATTTAAAGAAGGATGCCGTCAAGCAAAATCTGTATTATTAGAGCCAATAATGAGAGTAGAAGTAACAGTTCCAGAAGAATACATGGGAGATGTTATTGGAGATATGAACTCTAGACGTGGAAGAATGGAAGGAATGGAAGCAAGAAGTGGAATGCAAATTATTCGTGGATTTATTCCATTATCAGAAATGTTTGGTTATGCTACAGACCTACGTTCAAGAACACAAGGAAGAGGAACATATGCTATGGAACCATCTCATTATGAAGAAGTTCCAAAATCAGTATTAGACACAATAGTAGCTTCAAGAGCTAAAAAGTCTGAATAATTAGAAAAGTAAATAATTGAAAACACTTGCAATTTTAGCAAAAATGTTATAAAATGCAAGTGCAAAATTAAATCAGTTATTAATTTTTACAACATAAAAAGAGTGGTGAACTTAAATCACTAAAAGCCAATAAAATTTTAATCAAAAACAAGTGTTGCAAGGAAAGCAAGTAAATAAACCGGAGGCATACTTATGTAGGCTTAAGGCTTTATGAATGAAGCTTGAAAAAGCAAAACGCAGTTTTTCATTAAAATTTAGATAAAAAGGAGGAAATTAAGAAATGGCAAAGGAAAAATTTGAAAGAACTAAACCACACGTTAACATTGGTACAATCGGACACGTTGACCACGGTAAAACAACAACAACAGCAGCTATTACTAAATACTTAGGATTATTAGGAAAAGCTAAATATGAAGCTTATGATGCAATTGATAGTGCACCAGAAGAAAAAGAAAGAGGAATCACAATCAATACAGCTCACGTAGAGTATGAAACAGATAACAGACACTATGCTCACGTTGACTGCCCAGGCCACGCTGACTATGTTAAAAACATGATTACAGGTGCTGCACAAATGGACGGAGCAATCTTAGTTGTTTCAGCAGCTGATGGACCAATGCCTCAAACAAGAGAACACATCTTACTTGCAAGACAAGTTGGTGTTAAATATATCGTTGTTTACTTAAATAAATGCGATATGGTTGATGATCCAGAATTATTAGAATTAGTAGAAATGGAAGTTAGAGATTTATTAACAGAATATGGTTTCCCAGGAGACGAAATTCCAGTTATAAAAGGATCTTCATTAAAAGTTCTAGAATCTACATCAACAGATCCAAACGCACCAGAATATCAATGCATGAAAGAATTAATGGATGCAGTTGATAGCTACATCCCAACACCAGAAAGACCAATCGATCAACCATTCTTAATGCCAGTAGAAGACGTATTCACAATTACAGGACGTGGAACAGTTGCTACAGGTAGAGTAGAAAGAGGAGTTGTAAAAATCCAAGACGAAGTTGAAATAGTTGGTATTAAACCAATCGCTAAGAGCGTTGTAACAGGTGTTGAAATGTTCAGAAAATTATTAGACCAAGCAGAAGCTGGAGATAATATCGGTGTATTATTAAGAGGTATTGATAGAAAAGACATCGAAAGAGGTCAAGTTTTAGCAAAACCAGGAACAATACATCCACATACAAAATTCACATCACAAGTATACGTTTTAACTAAAGAAGAAGGTGGACGTCATACACCATTCTTTAACGGATACAGACCACAATTCTATTTCAGAACAACAGACGTTACAGGTGTTATTACATTACCTGCTGGAACAGAAATGGTTATGCCAGGTGATAACGTAGATATGGAAATCGAATTAATTACTCCAATCGCTATCGAAAAAGGACTAAGATTCGCTATCCGTGAAGGTGGTAGAACAGTTGGTTCAGGTGTCGTAGCTGATATCAAAGAATAATTAATATAATATAAAAATAGCAATAGCTTGAAAATAGCTAATTGCTATTTTTTTTGCGCAAATTTCTATTGCAATGCCAAAAAACAAATGATATAATAAAACAGAAGATTGCAAAATAGATATTAAAATTAAGATGATTACAAACTATTTTTTAGAAAATTCATGTCTAAAAGGAGGAATAACAATAACTATGAAGGCAAGAAATATAATATATATTGTAATTGCTATAATATGCGTTGTAGCAATTGTAGTTGGCGTATATGCGCAAGTATATGGAGATAAACCACGTCAAAATACAATAAAAAATGAAATAACAAATACACAAGACGGTGATACAGTAGTAGACCCAGAAGAATTAAAACAAGAATTTAATTCACTGTTTAATAATTCATTTGAAGACCAAGGATATGATGTAAGTTCAGTAAAAAAATATGCAGGTTTAGAAGAGCAAGAGTTAATTTATGCAGCATATAGAATAAAAGAAGAAAAAGATGAAAAATATAGTGTAAACTTAAACATACCAGTATTTAATGTAGATGGAGAAGTAGCAGCAGAATTTAACGCTACAACACAATCAATATTTGCAAACAAAGCAGCAGAAGTTTTGTCAAACAGTGAAAGTTACACAATATATAATGTAGAATATGAAGGATATTTAAATGAAAATATTTTATCATTAGTAATTAAATCTACACTAAAAGAAGGAAATAACCCTCAAAGAATTATTGTACAAACATATAACTATGACATATCAACAGGAAAAAAATTAGCATTAAACGAAGTATTAGAAGCAAAAGGAATTAGTACAAAAGAAGTAAACAAAAAAATAGAACTTCAAGTAACTGAGGCAAATAAAAATGCAGAAGCATTATCAGACGCGCTAGCTAATGCAGGACAAACTGTATATAAAAGAGATGTAAATAATGCAATGTATGTTACAGACAATGTAAATCATTTCTTTGTAGGATTAGACGGACAAATATATATAGTCTATCCATATGGAAACTCAAACTTTACATCAGAAATGGATATAATAAAAGTATAAAATTATATGTGTGCCAATAGAAAAGCTTTTGGCACACAATTTGTAATAGCAAAGGATGTAAAAAATGGCGAAAAAATTATTAATTACAGAAAAGCCATCTGTGGCTATGGAATTTTCAAAAGCATTAAAAATAAATGCAACAAGAAAAGACGGATATTTAGAATCAGAAGAATGGATTATAACGTGGTGTGTAGGACATTTAGTTACAATGTCCTATCCTGAAAAATATGATGAAAACTTAAAGTATTGGCGATTAGATACGCTACCATTTATTCCAAAAGAGTGGAAATATGAAATAATAAAAAATGTAGAAAAACAATTCAATATTGTAAAATCATTATTACAAAGGCAAGATGTAGAAGAAATTTACAATGCAGGTGACTCTGGGCGTGAAGGAGAATATATACAAAGATTAGTATTTATGATGGCAAAACCAAATCCAAATGCAAAAATAAAAAGAGTGTGGATAGATTCACAAACAGAGGAAGAAATTTTAAGAGGAATAAAAGAAGCAAAAGACCAGTCAGAATATGATAGCTTATCGGATTCAGCGTATTTAAGGGCAAAAGAAGATTATTTAATAGGAATTAATTTTTCAAGATTACTTTCTATAATATATGGAAGAAGAGTAGCAAAAGAAATAGAAGAAGATAGAGCATCTATTTCTGTTGGTCGTGTAATGACCTGTGTTTTAGGAATGGTAGTATCAAGAGAAAGAGAAATTAGAAATTTTGTAAAAACACCATTTTATAAAATTGTAGGAAACTTTGGAGAAGAAAATGCAAACTTTAATGCAGAGTGGAAAGTAAACGAAAAATCTAAAATGTTTGAATCACCAAAACTATATAATGATTCAGGTTTCAAGAAAATAGAAGATGCAAAAGAATTCATAGTAAGCCTAAAAGATAAAAAAGCAGTTGTAGAAGAAGTTAAAAAGCAAAAACAAAAAGAAAAAGCACCATTATTATTCAATTTAGCAGAAGCACAAAATGAATGTACAAAACGTTTTAAAATAAAACCAGATGAAACACTAGAAATAATACAAAATTTATATGAGCAAAAATTAGTTACATATCCAAGAACAGATGCTAGAGTTATATCTACAGCAGTTGCAAAAGTCATTTCTAAAAACTTAAATGGTTTAGCAAAAGGCTTTAAAGATGAAGAGGTGCAAGGATATTTAAAGCAAATGTCAGAAGAAAAATATTCTACAGATTTAGTAAAAACAAAATATGTAAATGATAGCAAAATAACAGACCATTATGCAATAATACCAACAGGCCAAGGATTTGAAAACTATGATAAACTAAAGGACTTACACAAAGAAGTATATAAACTAATAGTAAAAAGATTTTTAGCAATATTCTATCCAGAGGCAGAATTTAATAAAATATCTGTAATAGTAAAAGTAGAAGAAGAAAGATTTAATGCAAATGGAAAAGTTTGTACAAAAACAGGTTACCTAGATGTATTAAAACCAAAAAGAAAAGAGAAAAAATCCACATCAAGCGATGAAGATGTGGAAAACAAACAACAAGAAGAAAAAGAAGAAGCAAATAATTTAGATATACTAAATAGCTTAAAAAAAGGTCAAGAAATAAATGTTATAAATTACGAAACAAAAGAGTCTGAAACAAATCCACCAACTAGGTATAATTCAGGTTCAATGATATTAGCAATGGAAAATGCAGGAAAGCTAATAGAAGATGAGGAATTAAGAGAGCAAATAAAAGGTGCAGGAATAGGAACAAGTGCAACAAGAGCAGAAATAATAAAAAAATTAGAAAAAATAGCATATATACAAATAAACAATAAAACACAAATAATAACTCCAACAAAAAAAGGAGAAGTAATTTATGATGTGGTACTATCTTCTATGCCAGACATGTTAAATCCAAAACTAACAGCAAGTTGGGAAAAAGGATTAGACATGGTAGCAAAAAAAGAAATAGGTTCACAAGAATTTATGCAAAAACTAGAGGCATATATAAATGGAAAATTTAACAAACTTGTTGTAAAATACTAAAGCAAATTTTGACTAGCCAAAATTTGGGAAAAGAGGTAATAAAAATGAAGTTAGGTTTAGCATTGGCAGGTGGAGGAGTAAAAGGCGCTGCACATATAGGTGCAATAAAAGCATTAGAAGAAAATGGAATAAAAATAGATGCAGTAGGTGGTACGAGTATAGGAAGTATTGTTTCAAGTTTATATGCAATGGGATATTCAACAGAAAAAATGTTAGAAATATTTAAATATTTTGCAAAGGGAATAATGAAAGCAGATGCGAGATATTTTGCAGGAAACTTAAAGACAACAAAAAGACTATTAGGAAACGGGCTACTTTCAGGTGAAAATATAGAAATAGCAATAGAAGAATGCGCTAAAGAAAAAAATTATAAAAATATAAAAGATATAAAAATGCCAATAGCAATACCAACAGTGGATATAGTAGAATGTAAAAAATATGTTTTTACAAATGCAAGTGAAGACGAAGAATATTACATAAAAGATGCGTTAATTAGTAAAGCAGTAAGAGCAAGTAGCAGTTATCCGGGAGTATTTGCTCCATGTATGTATAAAGGGCATAAATTTGTAGATGGCGGAATATTAGATAATGTTCCAGCAGATGAGGTAAGAAAATTAGGTGTAGATAAAGTGTTAACCTTAAAATTTGCAACAGCATTAAACTATGACCCAAAAAACATATATGAAATAGCCTTTAAATCTATAGACTTATTATTTGAAGCGAGAAGTCAAGAAGCGCTACACGCCAGTGATTTGGTAGTAGATTTAGAGGTTTCAGAAGCAAGTGTATTTGACGTAAAAAAAGTAGATTATTGTTATAATGCAGGATATATAACAATGTTAACCAAGATAAATGAAGTAAAGAAAATGCTAAATGAGTAATTTAAAGAAAAATGAAAGAGGAAAATATTTTAAATGAAAAACATAGAAAAAATAAAAGAAGACTTAAAACAAATGTTAAGTGAAAAAAGATATATTCATTCAGTAGGAACAATGAAAAAAGCAATAGAACTTGCAAAAACATATGGAGAAGATGAAGAAAAAGCAGCATTAACAGCACTGGCTCATGATATTGCAAAAGAAATGACACAAGAAGAATATTATAAATACGCAGAAGAAAATAATATAAAGTTAAGCAAAGAAGATAAAAGGTGCACAAGTGTATTACACGGAATAATAGGGGCAGACATAGTAAAGAAAAAGTATGAATTTACAGATGAAATGTGTAGAGCAATATATTATCATACTACAGGAATTACAAATATGACCTTACTAGCAAAAATAGTGTATATAGCCGATAAAATAGAAGAAAGTAGAAATTATGAAGAGGCAGATAAGTTAAGAGAAAAATTTAAAGAATGTAAAACCTTAGATGAATTTATATTATACGATATAGATAATTATACTTTGCCAAAAATGATAAAAGAAAAGAAAATTATACACCCAAATACAATAAATGCAAGAAATGAGATAATTGAAAAAATGGGACAATTTTAAATAAAAATCAGACCTTTATAACGTAAAAAATTATAAAGGTCTACTTTTCACCCCTTTTGCAAATGAAACATAATATATAGCAAAATAACCAAAAAAGAAAGGGGAGAAAAACATGCAAAGTTACATAGTAGAAGGAGGAAAAAGTTTAGAAGGAACAATAAGTATATCAGGGTCAAAAAATGCATCACTTCCAATAATAGCAGGAACCATATTAAGTGGAAAGCAAACAAAATTATACAATGTACCAAACATACATGATACACAAATAACATTAGAAATTCTAAAACTATTGGGTTGCAAAGTAAAGAAAAATCATGATAAAATAGAAATCGACACAAAGCCAATGAAAAAAAAAGAAATACCAGAAGACATGATGAAGCAAATGCGCTCCACTGTAATAATGGCAGGAGCAATAATAGGAAGATTTAAAGAAGCAGTATTTTCATATCCGGGTGGATGTGAAATAGGAGCAAGGCCAATCGACCTACATTTAGCAGCTTTTAAAAAATTAGGAATAAATATTGAAGAAAAGGGTGGATTTATATACTGCAAATGTGATAAAATAATAGGAACAGAAATCGACCTAGATTTTCCGAGTGTAGGAGCAACAGAAAATATAATACTAGCAACAGTTTTAGCAGAAGGAGTAACAACTATAAACAATGCAGCAATGGAACCAGAAATAGAAGACTTAGCCAAATTTTTAAATAAGATGGGAGCAAAAATAGAAGGTGCCGGAACCAAAACAGTAAAAATAACGGGAGTAAAAACATTAAAATCAATTGGGTATAAAATAATGCCAGATAGAATAGAAACAGGCACATACTTGTGTATGGCAGCAGCTACTGGAGGAAAAATAAAAGTAACAAATGCACAGCCAGAGCATATAACGCCAATACTACACAAGTTAGAAGAATGTGGATGCAAAATAGTAACAAATGGAAAAGAAATTTATTTAGAAGCGCCCAAAAGATTAAAGGCAATAGATATAAAAACAATGCCATATCCAGGCTTCCCAACAGATATGCAATCTATATTTGGAGGAATGCTTACACTTGCAAAAGGAACCTCAACCATAGTAGAAAATATATTTGAAAACAGATTTAAATATACAATGGAACTAAACAAAATGGGAGCCAAAATACAAATAGAAGGAAAATTGGCAGTTATAAAAGGTGTAAAAAAATTAAATGCAAGTAAAGTAGAAAGTTCAGATTTAAGAGGTGGTGCGACATTAATATTAGCAGCACTTACAGCAAAAGGAACTACAATAATTAGTGGTGCAGAATATGTACAAAGAGGTTATGAAAAAATAGAACAAAAACTGCAAAAATTAGGAGTGAATATAAAACTTATAACAACATAAGAAAGAAGGTGTAAAAGTGGCGAAAAGAATGAAAGAAGAAGCAAAAAAAATAAGTAACAAAAAGAAAAATAGAGAAAGCAAGAAGAAGGGAAAAATAGAAAACAAACCAGAAGATGATAAATTTTGTTTTGACAATGAAATAATAATAGGTGTAACCAGAAAGCAAGAACCAGCAAAAAACAAAAAAGAAAAGAAAAAAGTAGAGAAGGCTAAAAATAAAGGAACAACCAAAAGGAAGCAAGTTAAAAAAGCAAATAAAAAAAGCATTGCTAAAAATACTAAGAACATAGCTCCAGAACAACAAGAAAAAATAATGCAAAAAAGAAAGAAAAAGCAAAAAGCAATAAAATGGATACTAATACTTGCATTGTTAATAGTAGCTATACTATGTGCAATGTTTTCGCCACTTTTTAACATAAAGAAAATAGAAGTGCAAGGAAATGAAATAATATCTAAAAATGAAATAATAAGCCTATCACAAATTCAATTAGAAGAAAATACTTTTAAATTAAACAAAAGTCAAATAAAAAAACAAATAAAAGAAAATGCATACATACAAAGTGTAATAATTGTAAGAAATTTACCTTCAGAAATTGTAATTAAGGTAGAAGAAAGAAAGCCAGCATACTTATTAGAATATGCAGGAAGCTACATAGTTATAGATAAACAAGGATATATGCTAGAAATAAAAAATGAAAAAATGAATTTGCCAGTAATACAAGGTGCAGTAACCAGTACAGAAGAATTTAAGGTAGGAAATAGACTATGCACAGAAGATTTAGAAAAATTAGCAGAAATATTGAGAATAGTAGAAATTGCACAGGTAAATGATATATATACAATAATTACAGGAATAGACATAGAAAATGCGGAAAATATTAAATTAATCTTTGAATCAGAAGATAAAGTTGCATATTTAGGGGATAGTTCAAATATGAATACTAAAATACTTATGATAAAATCAATAATAGAAAAAGAAAAAGGAAATCCAGGAGAAATTTTTCTTAACTTTGATTTAAACAAGAAAAATCCAATCTTTAGAGAAAGAGTATAAAGGAAGTGAAACTAAATGAACAAAAATAAAATAACAATAACCTTAGGAATAGTATGTACAGTGCTTACAATTGCAATATGTGTACAAGTAAACACAATAAAAACAGCTAATTCAACAGTGGCACAAACATTAGCAGAAAACAACTTAAGAGATGAAGTTTTAAAATGGAAAGAAAAATACGATAATATATCAAATAGTTTAGATGTTGCAGAAAAAAAATTAGGCAAAATAAGAGAACAATCTACTGAAAATGATACAGGTTCTTCAAAAAAAGAAGAACAAATAAGACTAAATAACAATTTACTAGGAATAACTAATGTAGTAGGACAAGGTATAGAAATGACAATGCAAGATGACCCAAATGCAACAAGAGAAAATATAGGAATATATGATGATATTTCAGCACATATAGTCCATGATGCAGATTTAAGAGTAATAGTTAATGAACTAAAAAACGCAGGTGCAGAAGCAATTTCTATAAATGGTCAAAGAGTAGTAAATACAACGGCTATAACCTGCATAGGAAATGTAATAAAAGTAAATGATGAAAGAATAACATCACCATTTACAATAAAAGCGATAGGTCTTTCAGAAAGTTTAGCAGGTATAAGCAGACCAGGAAGCTATATTGAATTGTTAAAAGAGAAGGGAATAATAGTAAGCATAAAAAAATCAAATAAAGTAGAAATACCAAAATACACAGGAGCAATATCTGCAAAATATATGGCAGTACAAAAATAAAGAGGTGAGAAAATTTGAACAAAAATAAAATAATAATGTCAGTTATTATAGGGCTACTTTGTGTTATATTAGTAAGTGTAATGTTTGCGCAATTTAAAACAGTAGAAGAAACAGACATTACAGGAATAGAAAAGGCAAGAGAAGCGGAACTTCAATCTATGCTTGCAAGTTGGAAAACAAAATATGAAGAAGTAGAAGAAAAATTAGCAGACACACAAAACAAAATAGATGAATACAAAGCAAAAATAGACTCGAATGAGCAAGCATCAGAATTATTAGATAAAGAATTAGAGCAAACAAATTTATTAGTAGGAAAAACAGCAGTAACAGGAGAAGGAATAATAGTAACCTTAGAAGACAATAGTGAAAAATCAATTGTAGCAAGTGATTTAAGAACCTTAATAAACGAATTAAAATTAGCTGGTGCAGAAGCTATATCAATAAATGGAAAAAGAATAGTAAACATGACAGAAATAGTAGATGTAAATGGATTTATATTAATAAATGAAGAAAGAGTAATATCACCATATGTGGTAAAAGTAATAGGGGACCAAACATATTTATCTAGTGCATTAAGCTTAAAAGTAAGTGGATATATAGACAGCTACCAAAAACTTGGAAAAACAGTAAAAATGACAAAAGAAAAAAGTATAAAAATAGAAGCATACAACAGTAAAAAGAAAGTAATGCAATTAGACTATGCAAAGGAGGTAGAAGAATGATTTTTATAGCTATAATAATAGGATGTATTGTAGGGGCAATAATAGGGGTAAACATACCTACAATTCCATATACATATTCAGGATATTTAGCAATAGCAATAATAGCAGCATTAGATTCAGTGTTTGGAGCAATTACATCTAGCTTAAAAAAGAATTTCGACATGAAAATATTTGTTTCAGGATTTTTTGTAAATGCTATACTTGCAATGGCACTTACATATTTAGGACAAAAATTAAACATAGATATATACTTAGCAGCAGTAGTAGTTTTCGTTGGAAGAATGTTCAACAACTTAGGAACAATAAGAAGATACTATGTTGAAAAATTAACAGAGAAAAAAATAGTTGCAAAAGCAGAAGCAGTTATAAAACAAGCAAACGAAGAAAAGTAATTTGGAAAACTTAAAGGACAAAAAATCAATAGAAAAGTTATATAAGGAAACATAAAATTACAAAAAGAAGCATTGTTACAACTTTATTACAAAAACGTTACAAAAATATAACAATTTCTATTGACTTTTTTTGTGAAATATAATATTCTTATGAAGAAATAATTTGTAGAAAAAAATGGAGGAGTTAACTTTGGCTATCGGAGATATTATTGTAGGAATTGACATCGGTACATCTAAAGTAAGTTTAGTAGTAGGGGAAGTCAATAAATTTAATCAAATTGAAATAATTTGCAACACGAGCCATAAATGCAATGGAATTAAAAAAACAAAAATAATAGATGAAGATGAAATTGCATTAGCTGTTAACAAGGTAATAACAGAGGCAGAAACAGAAACAGACTTGAAAATTAATTCAGCTTATGTTACAATCCCTGGGAAATATGTAACAATAGTACAAAATAGTGTTGTAAGAGAAGCAAAAGACAAATATGCAGGAATATCTACAAAAGACGTATCAACAGGAATTATGCAAGTAAAAGACGTAGAAATTCCAGAAGGAAAAACAATT
Source organism: uncultured Clostridium sp. (assembly GCA_900553865.1). Lineage (GTDB taxonomy): Bacteria > Bacillota > Clostridia > TANB77 > CAG-508 > UMGS1663. The sequence continues at coordinate 6,940 of USFC01000001.1, read as the reverse complement.
ATAGATATAGTAACAGATAGATTTATATTAGAAGATGGGAAAATAGTAACAGACCCAGTAGGAAACTTAAGTTCAAGTTTTACACTAGACGCACAAGTAATACTTGCAGATAAAGAATATGTAAAACAAATGACATCAATATTCAGAAAAGCAGGAATAGAAATAGATGGATTTACACCAGTAAGCTTGGCTGAAAGAAATGTAATGTTAGACATAAACGAAATGAATGACAATGTAATGTTATTAGATATAGGTGCAGGAAATACAGATATAGGCGTTTTCGAAGGAAATGGTTTTATATATACAAATACAATTCCTTTAGGAGGGGACAGTATCACATCAGACATATCATTAGTGCTAAACATAGAAGAAGAAGAAGCGGACAAGCTGAAAAGACAATATGGTTTGGCAATGAAATCATACATAGATAATGACAATGAAATAATACTAAACACATATAAAGGAGATAGCAAGGCAAGAATAATAAAAAGTTCAGAACTAATAGAAATAATAGAAGCAAGAATAGAAGAAATATTTTCTTTAGTAAACAAAGATATCGTAAGCCAAGGAATAAAACAAAGAATAAATAATGTTGTTCTTACAGGGCAAGGAATAACAAACATAAACAAAAGTGATGTTGCAGGAAAGGTAATACTAAATATTCCAGTAAAAATATCAACAGGAAGACTAATAAGTACAGTAAGACCAGAATACAGAACAGCATATTCACTAGTAAGATATATTGCAGCAAAACCATTTGCAAAAACAGTATCAAGCAGTATAGATTCAAATTCAAAAGAAAACATAATGTACACAATATGGGAAAGAATAAAAGAATTCTTTTACTCATAACAAAATAAAACAATGAAAAATAAAAAAGGAGGAAATAAATCATGTTAATGGACGGGGCAGAAGAAAACACAATGTTAGACGGAGCAGCTACTATAAAAGTAATAGGCGTTGGAGGTGCAGGAAACAATGCTGTAAATAGAATGGTAGATGCAGGAATTAAAGGAGTAGACTTTATAGCTGTAAATACAGATAGACAAGCTTTAATACTATCTAAAGCAGCAACAAAAATTCAAATAGGGGAAAAAATAACAAGAGGCTTAGGAGCAGGAGCAAATCCTGATATAGGAGCTCAAGCAGCAGAAGAAAGCAAAACAGAAATAGCTGAAGCATTACGCGGAGCAGATATGGTATTTGTTACTGCTGGAATGGGAGGAGGAACTGGAACAGGTGCAGCTCCAATCGTTGCAGCGTGTTCTAAAGAAATGGGAATATTAACAATAGGTGTTGTTACAAAACCATTCACATTTGAAGGTAAAAAACGTTTATCACAAGCAGACCGTGGCGTAGAAAGTCTAAAAGGAAAAGTAGATACATTAGTTGTTATACCAAACGATAAATTATTACAAATAATAGATAGAAAAACATCAATAGTAGAAGCTTTTAAAATGGCAGATGACGTATTAAGACAAGGTGTACAAGGTATATCAGACTTAATCGCAGAACCAGGTCTAGTAAACTTAGACTTTGCAGATGTAAAAACAATAATGTTAAATACAGGTATAGCACACATGGGAATTGGTAGGGCATCTGGAGAAAACAGAGCAGAAGATGCAGCAAAACAAGCTGTACAAAACCCATTACTAGAAAGCTCAATAGAAGGAGCAAAAGGTGTTATCATTAATATTACAGGTGGACCAAACTTAGGTTTACACGAAGTAAACACAGCAGCAGAACTAGTACAAAGAAGTGTAGACCCAGAAGCAAATATTATATTTGGTGCAGTAATAGATGAAACATTAGATGAAGATATAGTTATTACAGTTATTGCAACAGGCTTTGAAAAAGGAACAGAAACACCAAACATTAACAATATAAATAGTATAGTAGATAAAGCTTGGGGAGAAAAAATAAACTCAATCCCAGCACCAATAGATAACTCAAATTCATCAAATGATTTAGACATTCCTTCTTTCTTAAGAAAAAACAAAGGAATCAAATAAAGTCGTAACAAATAAAAAAAGTGAATAATAACAATAATAAAAAAAGAAATAATCTAAAAACGTAGATTATTTCTTTTTTTCGTGCCTAAGAAATGACAAAAAAATTATTAAAAACGTAGTAAAATAAGAAACGATAAAAGAGATTCCTTATAAAAATGAAAGGAAAAAGCAATGACAATTTATTTAGACGTAGTGTTAATAGAAAATTTATGTATGAACTACATAATACTATTTGCAACAGGATACATATTAAAAATAGAAATAAAACATATTAGACTAATAATATCTGCATTATTAGGAGGCATATATTCAGTAGCAGCGTACCTGCAAATATTAGAAATATATTCAAACATACTTTTAAAAATTATACTATCAATAGTAATGGTATATATTGCGTATAATTCAAAAAACATAAAACAAATAATAAAACAATTACTTTTTTTCTATTTAATAACTTTTGTATTTGGTGGCTGCGCATTTGCACTGCTATATTTTATAAAACCAGAGCAGATATTAATGAGAAATGGAGTATATATAGGAACATATCCACTAAAAATAGTAATTTTAGGAGGAATAGTAGGTTTTACACTAACAGTAATAGCATTTAAATATGCAAAAATGAAAATAAACAAGAAAAATATGTTTTGCGAGCTAGAAATTTACTTTGAAAATAAAAAAATAAACACAATAGCACTAATAGACACAGGAAATATGCTAAAAGACCCAATTACAAGTATGCCTGTTATAGTAGTAGAAAAAAGCATATTAAAAAATGTGTTGCCAGATATAATAATAGACAATTTAAACAAAATAATAGGAGGTGATGTACCAAAAGAAGTATATGAAGACAAAAATTTAAACTACATTACAAAATTTAGAGTAATACCATTTAGTTCAATAGGAAAAGAAAATGGTTTGCTATTAGGCTTTAAGTCAAACAAAATAAAAATAAGCACACAAGAAGAAGGTCAAAAGGTGATAGAAAATGTAATAGTAGGAATATATGACCATAGCCTGAGCAAAAAAAATAACTATTTTGCGCTTGTAGGATTTGAAATATTAGAAAAAAGCTAAAAATAGTTACAATTTTTTAACCAAATTAAGTGCCTTTGGAAAGGAAAGTGATAAAAAATGAATTTATTACAAATATTATTAAATAGTATAAATACAATATATTCAAAATTAATAAAAGAAGATATGGAAAATTTACCGATATATTACATAGGTGGAAGCATAAGCCTTCCACCACCATTAACCCCAGAAGAAGAGGAAGAGCTTTTGAAAAAATTAGAAAGTGGGCAAGAAGAAGTAAAACAAACATTGGTAGAAAGAAACTTAAGACTAGTAGTATATATTGCTAAAAAGTTTGAAAATACAGGAGTCGGACTAGAAGATTTGATTTCAATAGGAACAATAGGATTAATGAAAGGGGTAAATACCTTTAACACAGAAAAGAAAATAAAGCTAGCAACATATGCCTCAAGATGTATAGAAAATGAAATACTAATGTATTTAAGAAGAAGCAATAGAATAAAAGGAGAAATATCTATAGATGAACCTCTAAACCAAGATGGAGATGGAAACGAATTACTACTTTCAGATATATTAGGAACAGACTCAGATGTAACTTCAAGAGCAATAGAAGAGGAAGTAGATAAGAAACTTCTAAAAGCTTCTATAGAAAAACTAAGTTACAGGGAAAGAAACATCATGGAACTTAGATTTGGTTTTATAAGTGGAAATGAAAAAACACAAAAAGAAGTAGCAGATATGCTAGGAATTTCGCAAAGTTACATATCACGTTTAGAAAAGAAAATAATAGGAAAAATGAAAAGAGATATAATGAGTAAAACAGGATAGACAATAAAAAATAAGTGTGATATAATGAGCCTGCAAAAAAAGTTTTAAGATTTACGTACTAATTAATAGGAGGGTAAAGCATGGAAAAGAAGCGGAGTTTTAAGCAATTAAAAAAAGAAAAAAATGCTGAAGAATTATGCAAATTCTGCCGAAAAATAACAGAAGAATATGCAAACTCAGAAGCACAATTTGCAAGAAGCTATTTTTCAGAACACTACAACATAAGTGAAAAGTGCTTTTACGAAGTAATAAAGTATGCAATAGAAACAAACTTAGTAGAAGATGTAGTAGTGTTCAAAGCAATGGAAAAAGCCACCCAAAATAGTGAAGCACACAGCAAAGGTTCAGGAGGAAGGTGCAAAGCAAATTACGAAAAAATGTATATACAAAAATGCAAATATGAAGCAATGCTAATTCCTACAGAAGGTGTAAGACACGCGGCAATAGATTTTGCAGACAACCCTAATATTACCAAACAAGACATTGCAGCTTCATATGGCTGGAATCTAAAAATGTTCGAAATTATTTTAATTCGGGCAATTCAGGACAACATAGTAGATGATGCTACAGTAGAAGCAATAGAAAAAAGAAGCATAAACAATTCAAAAGCAGGGAAAAAGCAAATTGCAGTACGCTTTTTCTTAGATTTAAAAAAGAAAAGAGAGGCAAATAAAAAATAAGGTACTAAAAAATGAATAAATTAAAAAAGCTTTAAAAAGCAGTGGGAGATTTCCTGCTGCTTTTTTTAAACTACATATTATTAAAAAATACTATAAGAAGATATAATAAATGAATAAAAAAGTAAACCTTTGGAAATAATGTAAATAAAAATTATTACAAAGGAGTTTTGTATGGGAAACAGAGTTGAGATATGTGGTCTAGACACATCAAAAATTCCATTACTAACTGCAGAAGAAAAAAGAGAATTATTCATAAAAATAAAAAAAGGAGATAAAGAAGCAAGAACCACATTCATAAACGGAAACTTAAGGCTAGTATTAAGTATCATAAAAAGATTTTACGGAAGAGGAGAAAATGTAGATGACCTATTTCAAATAGGCTGTGTAGGGCTAATAAAAGCAATGGACAATTTTGACTTAGAGCAAAATGTACAATTTAGCACATATGCGGTGCCGATGATAATTGGAGAAATACGAAGATATTTAAGAGATAACAATCAAATTAGAGTAAGTAGGTCAGTAAGAGATTTAGCATATAAAGCATTAGGAATAAAAGAAAGAACAATAAAAGAAAAGCAAAGAGAACCTACAATAGAAGAAATAGCAAAAGAATTAGGAGTAGAAAAAGAAGAAATAGCATTTAGTTTAGATGCAATACAAGAGCCAGTATCACTTCAAGAACCAGTACATGGAGATGGAATAGAAAAAATATATTTAATGGACCAAGTAAAAGACAATAAAAATACAGATGAACACTGGGCAGAAAACATAACAATAGCAGAAGCAATGAAAAAATTAAATGAAAAAGAAAAAATGATAATAAACAAAAGGTTTTATGAAGGAAGAACTCAAGTAGAAGTCGCAGAAGAAATAGGAATATCACAAGCACAAGTTTCAAGGCTAGAAAAAAATGCAATAGAACATATAAAAAGAATATACAAGTAAAACAATGAAAGGACATTTGAGGACTTACTCACTTTTGTCCTTTACATATTTTTTCTTCCTATATAATATAATAATAAAAAGGGGAGGATATCATGGGACAAAAAGGATTAGATTTTAAGCATAAAGAAGTTATTAACATAAATGATGGAAAAAGGCTTCGGATATGTGCAAGATGTATGTGCCGATTTAGCAAGTGGAACAATAACATCTATAATAGTACCAGGAAACAATAAAATATTAAATATGTTTTCAAGTGCAAACGATATAGTTATACCATGGCAGCATATAAAGTGTATAGGAGATGACATTATATTAGTAGAAATATAAAACCTATATAAATACATAGTTTTATATAGATAATATATAGGCCAAAAATGGGTGGCAAAAATTTGCAAGAAAATTTTAAAAAATATATTAAAAAACGCTTGCTTTTTATTCTCACTTATGTTAATATAAATGAAGACACAGATAGAAAAAATGTCAAATACAAAAAAAACAAAAAAAACGACAAATTTTTTAAAAAAGTGTTGACTTTAATATTCTAATATGCTATTATAATTAAGTACTAAATAACTTAAGAAAAAACATATTAAAAGATATATTAAATTAGTAATTATTACGATAAAAAACAAACAAAACAAAAGTTACTAGTTTATTATTTTGCTCTTTAAAAGTTTAAAAAAATAAAATAAAAAACTTTTAAAAAAGTATTGACATATGTTCTAAAAAGTAGTACAATACAAAACGTCACATGAAGAACAAAAACATAAATAAAAAGTACATTGAAAAGTAAACAATAAACAAACCTTTGAAGAAACCAAGCGGTAGTAAATAAGTACTACCAAAATTCAAAAAACAAAACCAAAATTTATTTAAGAGCATAAACTCAAAAAAAGATTTTTATAAACGTAAAATTTTATTGAGAGTTTGATCCTGGCTCAGGATAAACGCTGGCGGCGCACATAAGACATGCAAGTCGAACGAACTTAATCATTAGTTTACTAATGAAGCGGTTAGTGGCGGACTGGTGAGTAACACGTAAGCAACCTGCCTATTAGAGGGGAACAACAGTTAGAAATGACTGCTAATACCGCATATGCCATAAGTATCGCATGATACAAGTGGGAAAGGAGCAATCCGCTAATAGATGGGCTTGCGTCTGATTAGATAGTTGGTGGGGTAACGGCCTACCAAGTCGACGATCAGTAGCCGGACTGAGAGGTTGAACGGCCACATTGGGACTGAGATACGGCCCAGACTCCTACGGGAGGCAGCAGTCGGGAATATTGCGCAATGGAGGAAACTCTGACGCAGTGACGCCGCGTGCAGGAAGAAGGTTTTCGGATTGTAAACTGCTTTAGACAGGGAAGAAAAAGACAGTACCTGTAGAATAAGCTCCGGCTAACTACGTGCCAGCAGCCGCGGTAATACGTAGGGAGCAAG